>DATGJV010000522.1:0-2996 GCA_035295005.1 Ktedonobacteraceae bacterium
GGACGACCCCGATGCCAAGGCGCTGGCGTGTTATGGCGTGTTGTGGCAACGAGGACCAGCTGATGCCCCAGTGCGGGACCAGATGTCTTTGCGCTTTGTCGATGGCCGTCCGGTGAGCGACATCACGACACAGTTTTTGGACTGGTGCTGCAGCAATCTGGCAGTTCAGGGTAAACGCGCCTGGCTGCTGATTTGGGATAATGCCTCTTGGCATTACAGCAAGATTGTGCGCACCTGGATTCGCGACCACAACCAGCAAGTCAGAGCTGAGGGCAAAGGCGTGCGTATTCTGCCCTTCTTTCTGCCTACCCAGAGTCCTTGGCTCAATCCTATTGAACCCAAGTGGGTCCATGGGAAGCGGGCTGTCGTCGAGCCAGATGGCTTGCTCACGGCCAAGGAACTGGCTGAGCGGATCTGTGCCTACTATCACTGTTCCTATGAAGCTCATTTATCTATCCCGGAAAAGGTCTCTTGAAAATGCACTAGGCCATCCTGCGAGAGCATGTTGATCTGCAGGTGAGTATCAGTCAGATCAACCGTGTTCGGGCAGCACCTGGAGTCAGCAACCATTCCAAGAACCAGCAGCAGGAAAAAAAAGGACAGGAAAGAGAAATGTTTGCTTTCAACCAGAGTGGCAGGAAGGGGCTGGCAGTCTCTTGTTGCTTGCTGCTACTTGCCAAACAGAGTTACTGGCCCGCTTGGAATCAGCGCTTTCACCTAATCTGCTCACCGCTAATCCATCATTGCGTCTCGCTCACAGCAAACCCGAAACACTCCGCAGCCAGCTGGCAACATTGCTCTTCCTGGAAGCTGTAGGCCTACGGCGGGCATGGGATTTGCGCGGCTACGCTGGGCAGGCTCTGGCACTGCTGACTGGTCGTCATCGGGCCTGGAGCTACCGCCATATCGAGCGATTTCTGGCAGAGTTGGTCTCCGCTGGAGCCGATGCTCCTCTCACGGAAGCGCTCGCATGCTGGACCGCTTCGCTGTGGAAGCCAGAGCCACAGGAGAGAGGAACCAGCACCCGTCTTTTACGTTGATGGGCACCGCAAGCCTGTCTACGTCAATACGCTGATTCCATGCGGGTTGATCGGGCGCACGGGAAAAATCCTGGGGTGTCGTGCATTGGTGGTCTTGCACGATCAAGAGGGCCATCCTTTACTTGTCACTACCCATCGGGGAGACCAGCATCTGGCAATTGGTCTCCCGGCTATTCTCGCGCACTATGAGCAGGCAGCAGGAATGGGTCACCTCAAGCGGATCGTCGTAGATCGCGAAGGCCTGTCCGCGGAATTCCTGGCAGGGTTGGCAAGCGCTCGAATGCACCATGTTAGCAGGTGTAGAGGTCTTGCCGTCATACGAAAAACTATAGAGCGCCCATACCGAAAGTAATACAGGGTTGTGGGAGCGAAACCTGCGCATCAATCCCAGGGATTTCCTTGCACTTTAATGCTTCTCAGGAGGTAGAGAGCGGCCAGTAGAATGAGTAGGCCCGCGACCAGAAAGATGCTCGGAATGGAGCCGAAGGGAAAACCCAGAAACAGGACATGCCAGCCAAATTGCGTCAGTTTTGCGAGGTCGAGCTGTCTGCAGAGAAACTTATGAGGTTGCTTTGCAACAACTGCATCTCTCGGCGTGTGTGTACCATCGCGTTCTCAAACTGGCGCGTACCATTGCTGATCTTGCCGGGAGTGTTCTGATCGCGGCTTATCATGTTGCGGAGGCGATACAATATCGGCCGCGGATGGGCATGTGGAAAGTGTCTCTGCTCATCTTACCGTCGTGATTTTCCATAAGATGCTCAACCTTCTTGAATAATGCGTTTGCCCACTAGTCCGGGCCGGACGATGGTTTGTAGCGCCATTATCTATAGCGATAGGGAAGCGATTATTTCCACACGACCAGCAGCTTGCCTGTAGATGACAGTTTTGTGATGCGCCCATTGACAAACGCTACTCCAGTCATGTCAACACTTGCCACATAAATATTGCCCGTGGTATCAACCGCGACGCCTCTGGGGGTTCCAAATTGAACAGGGCCTGAACCTTCTGCTCCCCAGACCGCAAGCACCTTACCGGAAGGAGAGAATTGCTGAACAAGCCCGGTCCTCCCATCCGTGACGTAGACATTGCCTGTCGTGTCAACGGCGATGGAACCTGGTTGTAGGAATTGTCCTGGACCGATGCCTGGACTTCCCCAGGATGCCACCGGTGTGCCGGTAGGCGAAAGCTTCTGGATACGGTTGTTCCCCTGATCGGCGACATACATAGAGCCATCGGAGTCAACTGCAATGCCAACGGGATGATCAAATTGACCGGGTCTGTTGCCCGATGTTCCCCAGACCGCAAGCAATGTCCCTGCGGGAGAGTACTTCTGGATGGTGTTGCCACTATAGACGGCGACATAAAGGTTGCCTTGCTTATCGAGGGCCAGTCCAACAGGTTGCAAATCTGAGGTGCCCGCAGTACCAGATGGGTTTGCCACCTGCCATTTCAGCAAGAGTGCGCCAGCAGCCGACAGCTTATAGATCATACTGCTTCCCTGAGCAGTTGCGTAGATGTTACTTTGTTTATCAACAACGACATAGAGCGGATGAATCCCCATGGTGAAATGCTGCCAGTTGTCTAGCAACTTGCCGGAGGAGGAGAATTTTAAAATGCGCGTATGGGTCTGTTGAAAATCTGAATCCATCACATAGAGGTTGCCTGATGAATCGACTACCGAATAGCCTGGTCCATAGAAGGCAAGTTGCTGGATGATGGCTGTTGTTGGTGTGAGTTGTCTGTGTTGCCCGTTTTCTGAATTGTGGAGGAGCGACCAGATGATGCTACTGCTTGCAATAACGAGTATTGCTGCCACAGACAGAACAATGGCGGCGACACGTCGCGAAAGACGGCGTTTGACGAAGGGAAGTCGTCGTTTGTTGCCTGTATCGCCTGTTTGATGCTGGCTGTGGACAGGCAATGATTGACCGTTCTGTTCTGCCGGGTGTGCCA
>DATGJV010000523.1:0-3371 GCA_035295005.1 Ktedonobacteraceae bacterium
CAGATTTACATACAGGAAATGCCAGTTTACGGCGGCGGGTTCCCATTCGCTTTATATTCGTTCCAGCGCGATCACCGGAATTTTGCGGGTTGTCTTTGCCTGGTAGTCAGCGAACCCTGAGTAGCGTTTTGCCTGTATGGCGTAGAGCCGATCTCGCTCCTCGCCCGTTACAGGGGTAGCTGTGACATTGAAGGTTTCGGTACCGACCTCGACGGTCGCCTGTGGGTGAGCCATCAGATTATGGTACCAGTCAGGGTTGGTTGGTGCGCCGCCTTTGGAGGCGAAGATAAGCATACGTTCGCCATCGGGCAGGTACATTAGTGGCGAAGTGCGCGGTTGACCGCTCTTTGCGCCCGTCGTTGTCAGGAGGAGTAAGGGCGCACCCTTGAATGGTCCGCCGACCTTGCCCTCGTTTGTACGAAATTCGCTAATTACCTGGTTATTCCAGTCGCTCATATGAGATATACTATCCCTTCTAGTTATTGTTGATGTCGGCATCTGTTTGATAGATTGCCTTGCTTATTATATCATATTAGCTTATAAAAAGTAAGTACAAATTATAGAGTAAACACGGTGAAGTTGCTGATACTAAAAGGTTAGCCGAAATTTATTAGCCCAACTTTATCTACTGCAAAAAAATAGGAATATTGCCCTATAGTAATGCCCGATAATCGCATTTCAATCGGGTAATCAGCGTAGCAATGCTATACTGTACTTGTCATGGAGAGTAGCACGTTCCAGATGGAGATAGATGGTTGTAGGTTGTAGGGAGGTAGAACACTTTATGCGATTGTTGATTGTGGATAGTGACCGCGATACGGTTGAGATGCTGACCAGTTGGCTCAAGACGTTGGGGCATGATGTCCAGCGGGCGTATACCGGGGAGCGAGCGAAGTCTTTGTGGATGGAGCAGGAGCCGGATGTGGTCATTGTGGATACGACGCTGAAAGATATGGATACGTTGACGATGTGCCGGGATATGCGACTCAAGCATGACGCGCTGGTGTTGGTGCTGACAGACAGCAAGGATGTACATGACGAGGTACGCTGTCTTGAATCCGGCGCGGACGATTACCTGCGCAAACCTTTCTACCCCGCACAATTGCTGGCGCGTATCCGTGCGGTGAGCCGCCGGGCGCGTTCAACGCTGGAGAGACGCCCTTCATCTATTATTAGTGTCGGGCCTATCTGCATTGACTCGATGCATAACGAGGTCAAAGTACAGGGCAAGGTGACTCGTTTGACGCCGACCGAGGGGAAATTGTTGCATTTGCTGGCAATCAATGCCAACGATGTCTGTACCTCGGAGCAGATCGTAAGCTATGTATGGGGTTATGACGACGATGCGGGCGATACCGGTCTGATCAAGGCACATATTCGCCATCTGCGACAAAAAGTTGAGCAAGACCCCGGCAATCCCCAATATATTCTGACGGTGCCGGGTGTAGGATATACCCTCATTCGTCACACGGACGAAGAAGAGGTGACGCACGATGTCATACGCCCATTGCGTGTCGTTTCCGTAAGAAGTTAGAACAGAGTGCAGGAAGAAAAGAGCAACATAACGGCCATGTTGCTCTTTTCTTCCTGCACTCTGTAAAAAATGTTAAGCGCCACCGCGTCCCTGTATCATGACGGGGACGGTCAGGGCGATGAGTTTGAGGTCTTTGCGCAAGGATGGATGTTGCAGATATTCGATATCCATTTCGACCATGCTGTGAAAAGGAACGCGGCTGCGACCATAGACCTGCCATGTGCCAGTCAGACCGGGTTTGCCAGAGAGGCGCAACACGTCATGGGGGCTATAGAGTTCAACTTCATAGGGTAACGGTGGACGCGGTCCAACGAGCGTCATTTCTCCGCGCAACACATTGAAGAATTGTGGCAGTTCGTCAATACTGGTTTTGCGAAAAAAACGTCCTACTCGCGTGATGCGTGGGTCATTTGCCTGTTTGTATGAGAGAACGCCAGCACCTGAGTTCTGCACTTTCTGGTCATTCAAGTAGCGAGCGATGGCTTCGCGATGCGCCGCGTCATCGCTGTTGATATACATGGAACGGAACTTGAGCATTTTGAAAGGAATCCCATTGCGCCCCACTCGTTGCTGGCGAAAGAAAATGGGTCCTTTGGAGTCGAGACGTATGAAGATAGCGACAAGCACAACAACAATGCTCAGGGACGGTAGTATCAGTAGAGTAAAGAGAATATCCAGGAGTCGTTTGGCATATAAATAGCGAGTATCGAAAGTGATAGTCTGAACTGATCGAATTGGTTGAGTAGACTGAAAAGATTGCGTTTGGACAGCCATAATTGTCCCTTCCTCCCCACCTCCAAATGTTGTCTATCCGTGAGACGAATATCCACCGGTATTTTTCGTCTCAGCGATGTTCTACATGCCATTGTATATGCGCTTTGTGCAGAACGGGTATGTGTAATGATGAAATTATGGGTGAGAAATGGTATTACAGCGTGTAGAAATAAACATGGACGTGTTTTTTCTTCTATGCCCCATCGAATAAAGTAACCGGATTTCTACCAACTCTACAATCGGATAAGCACACACTTTTCATATGCTATAGACGTAGGGGAATTTTTTGCAGTATGGCAACAGTTCAGTGTATCGGGCCAGGGTACCCGCAAGGGGATACCCCTACTATACCCGAAATAGCTGGCAGAAGCAATCTGCAGTCTATAGTAGGGGTATCCCCTTGCGGGTACCCTGGCTCTGGATAGTGGTGAAAGGAGCCGGAAGTGGAGATGCGCGTACCACTTGTAGATTTGCAGGCACAGTACCGATCAATCAAACGCGAGGTGTTAGCGGCTGTTGAGAACGTATTCGACCAGATGCAACTTTTTCTTGGCCCACAGACGCAGGCATTTGAGCAGGCATTCGCCGCCTATTGTCGCTGCCAGTATGGCGTTGGACTCTCGAATGGCACAGATGCCCTGATATTGGCTTTGCGGGCGTGCGGCATTGGCCCCGGTGACGAAGTGGTGACTGTCTCCAATACATTTATCGCGACGGTTGAGGCGATTGTGCAGGTGGGGGCAACGCCGGTGTTCGTGGATATTGACGCTGAAACCTATACGATGGACTGGCGACAATTGGAGATCGTGTTGACGGAACGTACACGCGCCATTATCCCTGTTCATCTCTATGGACATCCAGTCGCCATGCAGCCTGTGCTGGATATTGCGCGTGCGCATGGATTGCGAGTCATAGAGGATGCATCGCAGGCGCATGGCGCGACCTATCAGGGGCAGCGTGTGGGCAGTTTCGGCGATATCGGCTGCTTCAGTCTCTATTGCAGCAAAAACCTGGGAGCGTATGGTGAGGCTGGTATCTGTGTGACTGACGATAGTGGGCTGGC
>DATGJV010000524.1:0-4843 GCA_035295005.1 Ktedonobacteraceae bacterium
GGGCTTCAGGAGATGATTGAGCAGCAATATGTTGGCGGTTTCATGTTTCAACAGGTCAATGACAATTTTGCGGCTCCCGATAATGTCGCCAGCAATGTTTACGCTTTTTCCCAGCAAGCAATGCGAGACGCAAAAGTACCGCTCATGATAGCCACTGATCAGGAAGGGGGTCTGGTAAATCGCCTGTACGTCTTTCACGGGTATCTTCCATCTGCTGAAACAATGGCAGCTACCGGCAATCCCAATTATGTGCTTGCGCAGGGAGCGCAGGCAGCAAAATGGATGGAACAACTGGGCATCAACACCGATCTCGCTCCCGTTGTAGATGTCCATACTGTTGACCCGCCCATATTGGAAACCCGCATGTTTGGGAATACCCCACAGACCGTTGCGACGTATGCGGGCGCTTACCTCGCTGGTCTACAGCAAAACGGCGTTGCCGGTTGTTTAAAACATTTTCCAGGTCTGGGGGCCATTAGCTCCGACCCACATGCCGGTTTACCCACTGTTAATCGCAGCATGGCACAATTAGATGCTATTGATCTTGCACCGTATAAATTGATGATTGGCAAAGACCAACCCGCCATGATTATGAGTACGGATGTATTGATGCCCTCCATTGATCCTTCACTGCCAGCCGAGCTATCGCCAAAGGCGATTAATGGCGTTCTACGCGGACAACTGGGATATAATGGCGTTGTGATTACGGATGGTCTCTATATGCGAGGCATCAGCGATCAATGGTCACTCGGCCAGGCCTCTGTACTATCAATCCTCGCCGGAGATGACATTATTGAAGGACCATACACGCCCAACCTGGTCGCCAGTGTCATCTCTGCTCTAAAACAGGCTATTCAACAAGGTAAGCTCACGGTGAGCCGTATTGACCAATCGGTTGAACGCATCTTGCTTCTCAAGATACGGTACGGTATGATCAAATAACACAACTATCATGTATATTCTGAGAGGCAAAAAAGATGAGTTTACGCGAAGAAGAAGGTTTTGTACTGGTAGAAAATGGCAATCGTGTCTGGTATCGCAGCGTTGGTGGCGGCGAGCATAAAGGTATTCCATTGCTCCTGTTACATGGTGGGCCGGGATTTCCACATGACTACCTGGACAATTTGTCGGCACTTGCATCAGAGCAACGTCGCGTCATATTTTACGATCAGCTAGGTTGTGGGCGATCCGATAAACCAGACGATCCATCGCTCTGGCAGGTACCACGATTTGTCACTGAACTGGCAACTGTTCGCAAAGAACTTGGTCTTGATCGTGTCCATATTCTTGGGCAGTCGTGGGGCGGGATGTTAGCGATTGAGTATGCTTTGACGCAGCCAGAAGGGCTTGTGAGTCTCATACTCTCCAACACAACCTCCAGTATTCCGTTATGGATTGCGGAGGCCAACCGCTTGCGTGCGGAACTGCCGCCAGAGGTGAATGCAACGCTGCTGCGACATGAAGCAGCAGGGACGACCGACACTTCCGAGTACCAGGAGGCAATGCAAGTCTTCTATAACCGCCATGTTATCCGTGTACCAATGCCGGATTATGTGCAACGGGCTTTCGATACCCATAGTGAGCTTGTATACAACACTATGAACGGCCCCAGCGAATTTCATGTGATTGGTACGATTAAGGATTGGGACCGCACAGATCGTCTCGACGAAATTCACGTGCCAACGCTCATTCTTTCAGGGCGCTACGACGAAGCAACGCCAGTTATCAACGAGATTCTGCGCAAAGGAATCACTGGTTCAGAATGGATCGTCTTCGAGCAAAGCTCCCACTTATCGCATGTCGAGGAAGCTGATTTGTACATGCAAACAGTTCAGGCTTTCCTGAAGCGTGTTGAACAGGGCTTGTAGGGGTACAATTCATAACATCCCTGGCAGAACAAAACTATACATCTGATAGCTGAAAGCTGTCCAGGTGTTATTTTGTGGATTCGCCGTTGGCACAAATTGAATACGCACTGTGACAGACGATTTTCCCTGTGTTAGCGATGCTGGTAAGGGAAAATCTTCGTCACGCCAGCAACGCGAATGTCCATCAACCCCGGTTGTACTGGAGACACCGGCGGTATACCATGTTCCCGCGAATTGACCGTCTACAAAGAGGTTTGCTCGCTGATTCGGGACACAATAATCAAAGGTGCGTCGCAGAAAGGTTCCAACATTACGCGGGTTCAGCGCCATCGTAAAGCTAGCTGTCCCCGTCGTTGATGTACCCGCGGCTGTACTGAGCGGGCTATTAACGGTATATTCGTAGGCAGAAGTAAGCTGGTACATATGCTCACCGGAAGCGGTATAGTTGTGTGCAGAACGACTGCTTACCGACGCTGGCAGTATAGAGTCACTGAGTAACGCAGTTTGTGCCGGTGTGCCATACCAGAGAGAGGTTGCCCGGTACGCTAACGTACTCTGGTCGCCTCCTCCATGTTCCCAACGTACAGTGAGATGGCGATTGAACGGAATACTATCGGCAATAAGAAAACGGTAGAGCGCCGCGCCATCGCGATTTGTGCCAGAGGGATTATTCACGCTGCTGGGCAGTCCACCCAACGGCAGAGACGTTTGTACGCCGCCATTCCAGTAATCTCCGCCAAGCCCCCATTCCTCTGTTCCAGTTACGGCTATTTGTGCTGTCCGGCTATCATCAATGTAAATATGGGGGTCTCCTTCCAGCGTACCCCCAGGGGTGGTGAAATTGACAACGGTACCCACTAATTTGCCGCTCCCCTGCACATTGAGAAACGTCATATCCTGACCTGTAACCGGCTTTGGTACGCTGGTATAGGTCGCGTGAAATGTTCCCCACCAGTTTGATGGGTCAAGGAATGGCTCATAGCGAACGCTCCATTGAATTTGTTGCAATGCATCATTTGACACAATCTCGATACGGGCGCTTTTTGCGAAGGGCATAGGCCAGTAGAGATTGTAGTTCATGTAGCTGTTGCCATCACTATTAGCACCCGCTATCCAGCCCTGTACCAGAGGACGATGAGCGGGTTGGTACACTCCAGCGCCATCACCAACCAGAAATTTAATGGGAGCATTCACACTCGGAACTTTCTCACCATCCCAGTAGATACGCAGCCGCGAGTTGCCAAAGCGCACTTTTTCCCCATATGGCACATGAAAGGTGAGTGCGCGTATCTGGCTGGGGCCGCTAAGAGTTGTTACTGGAGTAGCCACACCGTCTGACGACAAGGCGAGATTTCCGTTTTGTTGTGCAATGTTCTGAGGCGCAATATCACTACCAGCACAACGTAACAGCGCAACAACGTCGCTGGTAGGCACATCGCTATTCCAGGTAGTTATGGGCGTTCCATAGGGAAGTTTGCGATAGAGCAGGTAAAAGTTTGCATTGGCCTTTTGCGATGTCCACTGAATACTTTTTTGAAATGGTATCGCGGATGCAATGATACTGCTTCCCTGGCTTTCCTGCGTATTCAACGAAAGCGGATAGGGAAAAGCAGCGGCAGGATCGCTGGTAGGAGACATCTGACCGAGGTCACTCGCGCCGATAGTACTGGCAAAATGACCATCCAGGGAGAGATTCCAGGGGCCACCAGTTGTTTCCTGCAAACGCAAGAATGTGACAATGCCGGGACCGACCTGATCGAACAGCACATGTTCCCCATCAGGTAATACGCGCAAATAGTGAATACTGTCCGTATTGCTGCCACCTGGGTCTGCGGTAGATTGACCATCCACACGATCACCCAGCTCTAAATACGAAAGTTTATCCCAATGACGGTATGCATCAAGTCCGAGATAGAGCGGTGGGGCCGAAGTAGCTGATTTCTGAGAGACGCCAGTTTGAGAGGAGATATTCACCGGGCAAACAGCAGATATATTGCTGGAGTTTCGCCATGCAACGAACACAACAACGCTCGTTAAAACGAGCATAGCAAGCAGGATTCCACTCAGCAGCCTATAGCGTTTATAGCGAAATGCTACCATCTGTTTTTCCTCGAAATTTCAAAGATACCCGGAAAATTACTCCTCCCAAGCATAACATATTCTGAAAGAAACGTCTGCATTTTTACAGACGATTGTCAATGCGGAGCAGTATTTACTGCGGATACTGCACCTGCATCTCCTCATACTGAGGCTGAGGCTCCTCCACCTGCTTTAGCTAATGTATCAATCTGCTTGAGCGCCGCATCAGAGAGTTGAGCGGGGAAGGTCTGGCGCACAAAGGCTGCCGTCTCCTCCGGGGAAAAACGGAGAGCGGTGGCATGCAATTCTGAAATATCCCCTCTGGCACGCCAGCGTAGGAGCGGTAAATGGAGCGGCTCAGCTCTCGCCATCACGAGTACAGATATTGTTGGAGGCAGGTGGTCAAGGAAAAAAGTCAGAGTCTCGTGGACAGTCGGTTCCTTGATGGCATGATAATCATCCAGGACGAGCAGCCCTTTTTGCACATGCTGCGCGATATCATTGAGAAGGAACGTGAGAGCTGTTTCCATTGATGGTGATGCGAAAGGTGGGTGCAAGGCTTGAGCAAGGAACGCTAAAGCGGTTTGTCCCAGGTCTTTCTGAAATGTCTGGAAGGCTGTAATGATAGAGCGCCAGAAGCGGAACAGATCGTTGTCGCCATTATCAAGCGAGACCCAGGCGACTGGACCTAACCGACCCTGTGTCCGGTGCTCATTCATCCATTGAACCACAACGGTTGTCTTGCCGAAGCCAGCAGGAGCCACAAGTAGCGTGAGTTTGCTATCCAGGGCAGCATCCAGTTGTTGCATCAAGTGCGGACGTACAACGAGCGCGGAAGGCAAGCGTGGTGGCAGTAGTTTGGGGAGCAATAGTGTGAAAGAAGGGGGCAGGGAAGT
>DATGJV010000525.1:0-4905 GCA_035295005.1 Ktedonobacteraceae bacterium
TCATTCTTGCTTCCGAAACAGGAGTCGTTCCCTGTGAAGCACACGAAATTGTCGAAAAGGGCCGATTGGGGCCGGGCGAAATGATCGCGGTAGACCTCGCGCATGGCGTCTTGCTGCGTGATAACGAAATCAAAACCGCGCTTGCCCGGCGCGAACCATACCAGCAGTGGGTAGAACAACATCTTGTACGTCTAGCTACTATCCCTGGCACATCTATGTCACCTACCACTACACCTGCTACACCCACTACATTGGACACGCATACCTTGTTTGATCGCCAGCGTCTCTTTGGCTACACCCATGAAGATGTTGAGTTTATTCTGCGTCCCATGCTGACTGAAAAGAAGGAACCGGTATGGAGCATGGGCGATGATACACCTGTCGCGGCCATCTCACAGCATGTCCGGTCGTTCTCAGACTACTTCCACCAGCGTTTCGCGCAGGTGACGAATCCGCCGATTGACCCCTTGCGTGAAAGTATGGTGTTATCACTCGATTGCTATCTCGGTCGTCGTCAAAGTCTCCTCACGGAAACAGCTCTGCACGCACGGTTACTCCACCTCGAATCGCCCTTGCTCACGGAAACCCAACTGGAGACGGTACGCAACCTGAAAAAAGGCGAATTTCGCTCGCGCACACTCAACGCAACATTTGAGAGCGCGGGCGGCGAAACCGCGCTAGAAAAGGCGCTGCTCCAACTGGAAACAGAGGCTATCGCGGCAGTTACCGATGGCGTGACATTGCTCATTCTCAGCGATAAGCAAGCCAACCTGGCACAGTTACCCATTCCTATGCTCATTGTGCTTGGCTTTATCCATCAATCGCTCATCCAGCACGGTCTACGCACCTATACCTCGCTCATCTGCGAAACCGGAGCGGCCTGCGATATTCATCAAATCGCGCTCCTGCTTGGATATGGCGCGGAAACTGTGGTGCCATATCTTGCCCTCGAATCTATTCGGGCATTGGCGGGCGAGCGGAAACTGGAACATCTCACACAGGAGGAAGCGGTCGAGTTATACCTGCACGTCATCGAGGATGGCTTATGTAAAGTTATGGCACGTATGGGCATCTCCACCGTCCGCAATATCATTGGCGCAGGTCAGTTTGAGGTCGTCGGGCTTGAGTCGCGCTTGATCGAACACTGTTTCACCGGTTCAGCCGCTCGTCCCGGTAATGTAACGCTTGCCATGATTGCCCGGCAGGTTCTCGAACGTAGCCATGCTATTCAGAAGTCGGTCGAGGAGGAGCAACAGGCAGCCGCGCACAATACCAGACGACGCAAATTGAACGATACCGGCACCTATCGTTTCCGCCGCGACGCCGAATATCATGCCTTTAACCCTCTGCTGGTACGCGCATTGCAGAAGGCAGCACAGAGCGGCACCCGCGAGGACTACACAGCATACACAACAATGGTGTACCAGCGACCACCGACAGCACTACGCGACCTGCTGTCCTTCGTGCAGACGACACCCATTCCAATAGAGCAGGTCGAGCCAATGGAATCCATCCGCGCACGCTTCGTCGTCTCGGCAATGTCTATTGGCGCGTTAAGCCCTGAGACGCATCGCACAATTGCCGCCGCGATGAATAGCATCGGCTGTCGTAACAACACAGGCGAGGGAGGCGAGGACCCGGACTGGTATTCCGAGACGCTCGAAGGCTACCCGGTCAGCAGCAAAATCAAGCAGGTAGCGTCAGCCCGATTTGGCGTCACAGCAGAGTACCTTGTACGAGCCGAAGAATTGGAAATCAAGATGGCGCAAGGGTCAAAACCAGGCGAAGGTGGACAGTTACCGCCCATGAAAGTGACGCCGTTTATTGCCAGGTTGCGCCATACCGCCCAGGGAGTGGCGCTCATTTCGCCGCCGCCGCATCATGACATTTACAGCATCGAGGACCTGGCACAGCTCATCTATGATTTGCGCCAGGTCAACCCACAGGCGCGTATCGGCGTCAAGCTGGTTTCAAGTATTGGCGTTGGCACCATTGCCGCGGGCGTCGCCAAAGCGCACGCCAACTACGTTCTCATTAGCGGTCACGATGGCGGTACCGGGGCTTCTCCCATGCAATCAATCAAGCACGCAGGTATCCCCTGGGAATTTGGCCTGGCGGAGACGCAACAGGTGCTGCTGAAAAACGGACTACGCGGGCGTGTGAAAGTGCGTGTAGACGGCGGCTTCAAAACGGGGCGCGACGTGGTTATCGGTGCAATGCTCGGCGCGGAAGAATTTGGTTTTGGCACCGCCGCGCTCGTCACGCTCGGCTGTGACATGGCTCGCCAGTGCCACCTGAACACCTGTCCGGCAGGTATCGCGACGCAGCGCGAAGATTTACGCGCCAAATTTACCGGCAAAGCGCAATACCTCATTAACTACTTCACGCTGCTGGCAGAAGAAGTACGCGAATGGCTGGCTCAACTGGGCATCGCTCGCCTGGATGATTTGATTGGTCGAGCGGATATGCTGGAATGTATGGATAATTCCTCCTTTAATCTCAAACCTTTACTTGTCGCCGCCGTCGGCAAGTCTACAGATACGCAACAAACACAGTTACGAACCTCACTTTTACCAGAGCAGTTGCTGGAAGAGGCGGAGGAGGCACTTTCGGGCGAGCGCAGTGTGCTGATACAGCATCCCATCCACAATTATGATCGCGCCATCGGCGCTTATCTCGCGGGGGAAATCGCACGCCGCTATGGCAACACAGGTTTGCCAGGAGTGAGCATTACCTGCGCCTTCCACGGTTCTGCCGGTCAGAGCTTTGGCGCGTTCTGTGTTCCCGGTATGCGCCTGTTGCTCAACGGTGATGCCAATGACTATGTGGGCAAAAGCATGACGGGCGGGCAAATCGTGATTGCTCCGCCAGCCGATGCCAGTTTCGCAGCCTACAAGAATACCATCCTCGGCAATACCGTCCTCTATGGTGCCACTGGCGGTCAACTGTTCGCGGCTGGTCGGGCTGGTGAGCGTTTTGCCGTGCGCAACAGTGGTGCGTTAGCAGTCGTCGAAGGCACGGGCGCTCACGCCTGTGAGTACATGACTGGTGGTATGGTCGTTGTACTGGGTGAAACGGGCCAGAATTTCGGTGCCGGGATGTCCGCCGGGGTTGCCTACGTGCTGGACACCACTGGCACATTCCCTATGCGCTGCAACACCGAGCTGGTCGAACTGCAACGCCTCGACGATCCCGACGAAATTGAGGCTCTGCGCACCATCATTCAAATGCATCATAAAAAAACGCGCAGCTGGCGTGCCTCCCAACTGCTTGCCGAATGGAACCGCATGCAGCGCCTCTTCTGGCGCGTCTCCCCCTACAACTCAACCCACTCCGCCCGTGACTACGTGGATCATTATGAAAAGGAGGTGGCGATGGTTGGAGCTTCTTTCTAGCGTTGTCTGCTATACTACGTGCATACCATGCGGTTTCGCAAAAGCAGAAACAATGGGAGAGGTACGTTGCAGCAGTTCTCGAATAAACAGGCATTGCCGCCAACCAGAAAGACATCGTGGGTCAATGCGGATGGATGGCGGGTGATTATTGCGCGGGGTATGCGCAATTTTGGCTATGGATTTACCAGTGTGCTATTTGGGGTGACACTGGCAGCAGCAGGTTTCTCGACCGTGCAGGTGGGATTGTTGCTGACGATTGCGCTTGTGGGTGATATTATCTCGATTATCCTGGTGGCCCTGTTCGCGGACCGATTGGGGCGGCGGCGCGTCCTGGCATTCTTCACACTGCTGATGGCTGCCGGGGGTATCGCGTTTGCCCTATCGCACAACGTAGTAATCCTGCTACTGGCAGCGTTCTTCGGCATCATCAGCCCATCCAATTCGGAGAATACACCGTTCAGCACTATCGAACAGGCAATTTTGCCGCAGACAGTTCCCCCTGTAAGGCGCACCGATGTTTTTGCCCGCTACAATGTCGTCGCGCAGTTGGCGGGTGCTACGGGTGGCCTCGCAGTCGCACTGCCCGATATTTTGCATACTACGACAGGTCTCGCCACAAATGATGGCATTCATCTTATGTTCGCGCTGTATGCCATCCTCGCCCTCATAACGCTTGGCCTGTTCTTGAGCATGAGCCAAAAAGTGGAACCAGAATCGCCCATACTTAATACGCAAAATGTTGCACAAAAGCAGGACAATACTTCTCAGCACAAAGCCTTGCCACGTCCAAAACCACTGCAAAAGTCACGCGGAATCGTGTTGCGGCTGTCAAGTCTCTTTGCGCTGGATGCATTCGCGGGTGGATTGGCGGTACAAACGATCCTGGCACTGTGGTTTCACCTGCGTTTTGGTACCTCGCTCAGTCTGCTGGGTGCCCTATTCTTTGGCACTAACCTGTTAGCGGCGCTCTCGTTCCCCGTCGCGGCATGGCTGGCAAAGCGCATTGGGCTGCTCAATACGATGGTTTTCACGCACCTCCCGTCGAATTTATTGTTGATGCTGGTACCACTGATGCCAACGTTCCCACTCGCGGCCCTCTTCCTGCTCTGCCGACAGGCGCTTTCGCAAATGGACGTGCCAACGAGACAGGCATATACTATGGCACTGGTCGCGCAGGAGGAGCGTACCGCAGCCGCCAGTGCCACAACGCTTGCCCGTAGTGTTGCGCTTTCGGTCAGTCCATTACTATCGGGAGCTTTGCTCACTGGCCCCACGCTGGTACCTGGTTTGCCTTTTCTCTGTGCAGGTGGACTGAAGGTGATCTATGATCTGTCGCTTTATAGAGTTTTCAGAAAGGTCAAACTATCATAACGAAGCAGGATCATGCGGGCGCTCCCAACGCTGGACGAGAGGGCTTTGCGACTCCTGCATGTGATGCGCCATTGATGCATGATAGTCTTCATCGTGGCTGTGTGGGTCGGTATGGATGATGGCTTCAGAGAGACCTTTG
>DATGJV010000526.1:0-6618 GCA_035295005.1 Ktedonobacteraceae bacterium
CTGCACCAGTTGACGGAAGTGGGACGCCTTAAAGAGTTGGGACGCGACACCGAAGGGTGCCGTTATGATGCGCATACGGAGCGACACGACCATGCGATCTGTACGGAGTGCGGAGCCTTGCTGGATATCCCGCTGGATGTGTGTGTATCGGCTGAGGCATTACAAACGGCAGCCCAGGCTGCGGATATTGTGCTGAGTTCGCATGAAGTCAGAATCTATGGACTGTGTGCGGCGTGTAAAGCTAAGGAGTAACAAACGATGGGTGCGGATAAACGAGAAGAATTGATACCGTCTGGGCAGACAGAGCCAACCGGACAAACTGGGCAAACAGAACAGGCGCAAGATGGACAACTAACAGAGTCCACAAGACGTGAGTTAATCGCGGCCTTGCAACAGAACTGGCAACGTGAGATGGAGGGGGTAAGGACGTATAGCGATCTGGCGAAAAACGAGCGGGACGCGGGTCGGCGGGCCGTGCTGGAGAAAATGGCGGAGGCCGAGGCACGGCATGCCGCTAAATGGGAACAGAAGCTGGCCGAATTGGGGGCCGAGCCACCACAGGAACAGCGCACGCCGGGGATGCGTTTCACTGGTTGGTTGCGGCGACAACTGGGTACCGAGGCGGCACTGCGCCAGCTTGAGAACGAAGAAGATAAAGATATCGCACGCTACGAAGCACAGGCACGCAACATCAATGATACTGAAGCGCAGGAGATGCTACGCGATGTCAAACGTGAGGAGCAGAGCCACGGGCGTGTTATTCGCGAGATGATCAGTCCCATTGGGCCGCAGGGCATGCTGGATGTGATGCTGCATCGCGAACGCTGGCACAAACGCGGTGGCGGCTGGCTTGGCGACGCGATTTATGGCGCGAACGATGGACTCGGTGCCGTCTTTGGCATTGTAAGCGGCGTCGCGGGTTACACCGGTGCGGCGGATAGCCATTTCGTGCTGGTCAGTGGCCTTGCCGGTATGCTGGCGAGCGCACTCTCGATGGGTTCGGGTGCGTTCCTCGCCACCAAGAGCGAGCGTGAAGTCTTTCAAGCCGAGATTGACCGCGAACGCCACGAGATTGAGGAAGACCCGGAGGAAGAGCAGGAAGAACTGGCCCTCTTCTACCAGTTAAAAGGTTTCACCGAAGACGAGTCAAACCTGCTGGCAACGCGCCTCGCGGAGAAGCCAGAGCAATTCTTGCGTACCCTGGCACACGAAGAGCTTGGCCTCTCGGAAGACAACTTTCCCAATCCAGCGGTTGCCGCGATTTCGGCAATGCTTTCAACTGCCGTCGGGGCATTCATCCCAATTATCCCATTTTTCTTTTTAACGGGCTTCACCGCCATCATCGTCGCGGCAATTATCAGTTTGATGGCTCACTTCCTGGTTGGTGCTGCCAAGACGCTGGTTACAGGCCGCTCCTGGTTTGGCAGTGGTATGGAAATGACCGTCGTCGGGGCCGTCGAAGCCGTGATTACCTATGTACTGGGTGCAGCTTTCAAAGCGGTCTAATTCAGAATCTGGCAAAACATCCCGCTTGCGTGATATAATAGCTTCACCGCTCTGACAAAGGGACTTACTGCGAGAGGAGCATAGTGAGGTCGTATACTTGAAACCCTGGCCTCCATACTCGGACAATGTTTCGTAAAATTTTGATTGCTAACCGTGGTGAAATCGCACTGCGGGTCATTCGGGCCTGTCGTGAGATGGGTATACGGAGTGTTATCGCTCATTCACAGGCCGACCGTGATTCGCTGCCGGTGCGTATGGCGGATGAACGTATCTGTATCGGGCCGGGCGCGAGTGGTAAAAGTTATTTGAACATTCCTAATATTATCAGCGCCGCGCTGGTTTCCGGCGCTGATGCCATTCATCCAGGCTACGGATTTCTCTCCGAGAACACCAGCTTCGCTGAAATCTGCGCTGATGTCCACATTACCTTTATTGGCCCGCCGGGTTCCGTAATGGCGATCATGGGTGATAAGGTAGATGCACGTACCACAATGGCGGAGATGGGACTACCTGTGTTGCCCGGTACTCCGGTGTTGCGCACGCTCTCCGAAGGGATTGAGGCGTCGGGTCGCATTGGCTTTCCGCTCATGCTCAAGGCGGCGGCTGGCGGTGGTGGCCGTGGCATTCGCCTTGTGAACCGTCCTGACGAATTCGAGCGTATCTTTACTGTAGCGCAGAATGAGGTACGCGAGGCTTTCCGTGACGATGGCATCTATCTCGAACGCTATCTTGCACGCGCCCGCCATATTGAAATTCAGGTGCTGGTGGACAATTTTGGGCATGGCGTTCACCTGGGTGAGCGCAACTGTTCGCTGCAGCGCCGCAATCAGAAGGTGATTGAAGAGTCACCTAGCCCGCACTTGCCAGAAAAGTTGCGCCGCGAGATGGGCAAGAAGTCTGTACGGGCCGTGGAGGCGGTCGGCTATCGCAATGCTGGCACGCTCGAATTCCTGGTGGATGAATCCAACAATTTTTATTTCATGGAGATGAATACCCGCTTGCAGGTGGAGCATCCAGTGACGGAGATGGTAACGAGCATTGATCTTGTGAAGGAGCAGATTCGCATCGCTGCCGGGTTGCCTCTTCATCTGGAGCAAGATGCTATTCATCCGCGTGGACACTCCATTGAATGTCGAATTACAGCGGAGGATGCAGATGCTGATTTCCGCCCACAAACGGGGACAGTTGAGCGATATTTGCCGCCCGGAGGTCCAGGTGTGCGCGTTGATAGCCATCTCTATGCCGGATATACTGTGCCGCCGCATTACGATTCGCTGCTGTCAAAGCTGATTGTCTGGGCTGATACTCGTGAGGCAGCCATTGCTCGTATGCAGAGGGCGCTTGACGAATATATCATTGAGGGTATCACCACAACGATACCGTTTCACCAGCGACTCCTGAAAAACGAAAGCTTCCTTCGTGGAGAAACATATACCCGTTTTATCCAGGATGAGGCGGCAGCGTTAGGAATCTGAACATGTTTACACATTTTTACTGGAGGTGACTTGATGTCTCGAGTAGTTGTAACCGGATTGGGACTGGTTACCTCGTTAGGTAACGACCTGAATACAAACTGGGAGGCCCTGACGGCGGGCAAATCTGGTATAAGCGAAATAACGGCCTACGATACCAGCCGTTTCCGTGTGCATTTCGCGGGTGAGGTAAAGGATTTTGACCCGTTGCCGTATATGGACCGCAAGCAGGTCCGGCGGGCTGACCCATATGAGCAGCTTGCTATTGCCACGGCGAAACAGGCTCTGGTACAGGCAGGGTTACAGATTACGCCAGAAAACGCTGACGATATCGGTGTCTACATCGGGAGCGGTATCGGTGGATTGATAACATTTCATGATCAATTTCAGGTGCTGCTAGAGAAAGGGCCAGACCGTATCAGCCCGTTTTTTATCAGTATGATGATTATTGATGGTGCGCCAGGTCTGGTTGCGATTATGACGGGTGCAAAGGGGCCGAACTGGGCGGCAGTTTCGGCTTGCGCAACGAGTGGCAATACAATTGGCGAGGCGTGGGAGACGATCCGGCGCGGTGATGCGAAGGCGATGATTGCCGGTGGTGCCGAAAAGGCTGTAACACCCATCGCCATGGCAGCTTTTGATAATATGCACGCACTCTCGCGTCGCAACGATGATCCCCAGGGAGCCAGCCGACCGTTTGATGCCACACGCGATGGTTTTGTGATGGGCGAAGGCGCGGGTATGCTCATCCTGGAAGACCTGGATTTCGCGAAAGCCCGCGGCGCGAACATTCTGGCTGAAATGGTGGGATACGCCTCGACCGATGATGCACATCACGAGACTGAACCGGCCCCTGGCGGCGAAGGATTGGTACGCTCTATGCGCCGCGCTCTGCAAAAGGCTAATTTGCGTCCCGATGAGATGGATTATCTCAATGCGCATGGCACCTCGACACCGCCAAATGATCGCACGGAGACGCAGGCGATTAAGACGGTGTTTGGTGAATATGCGTATAAGCTACCCATTAGCTCCACCAAATCAATGACGGGCCATACGCTTGGAGCGGCAGGCGCGGTTGAGTCGGTGATATCCATCATGTCTATCTTGACTGGCATTATCCCGCCGACGATCAATCTGCACAACCCCGACCCGGAGTGCGACCTGGATTATGTGCCGAACGAGGCACGTCACGCGACGGTCAATATCGCGATGTCAAATGTGATGGGTTTCGGCGGTCATAATACGAGCATCATTTTTAAGCGGTACGAAGAGTAGGGTCCGATTTATCGCACCCCCGGAACACGGCAATACGAAGAGTAGGGGTCCGATTTATCGCACCCTCTAGAACATGGCAATGCGTTTTTCAAGGGTAGAGTTATGAAAACAGATGAGCAGCATGGGTCCTGGCTTGAGCGCGTTGAGGATCTGATTAATGTGCTTGAGGGCAGCACTATTAGCGAATTGGAACTATCGGAGGCGGGTACAGAGATTATTATCCGCCGCCGTCCTGGTATGGTAATGATGGATATGCCAGCGCAGCAGGGAGTTGCCGGGCCAGTCGGTGCGCCTGTGGCTTCTGGCGGCGGTAGCCGCGTTGTGCAAACGGATCACTCTGTTGCTGTTGTGGCTCCATTGACGGGTGTATACTACTCAGCGCCGTCGCCTACGTTGCCCCCGTTCGTTTCTCCCGGCGATATGGTGCATGTAGGGCAGGTCGTAGCGTTGATCGAGGCGATGAAAGTCTTCAACGAAATCCAATCTGAAGTATCGGGTCGCGTCGTCGCACTCGCCGCCCCCAGTGGAGAAGTCGTCCAGAAGGGTGATGCATTGATCCGGGTTGAGCCGGTATAAGTGAGAACAGAAACAGAACAGGTCGCATATGGCATCGGGCGTCGCCTGATGCCATATGCGACCTGTTCTGTTTCTGTTCTCACTGCATGATCGCTGGTAAAATGAATCGTTCCAAAATCTCCTGAAAGTGGGATTGCGGCCCTTGCGTTGATGAGCCGGTAGAGACAAAAACAAGGTCGAGCGATGGAATGACGTAGATACATTTTCCACCATAGCCGGAGGCGAAAAAAGCTGCGTGGCTCCCATGTTGCGTAATCCACCAGAGATAGCCGTAGGGTAGGTTGACAGGCGGGCCACCCTCGCTGTGCTGGCGAGTGGATTCGGCCACATAGTCTGCAGGTATGACCTGTTTCCCGTCCCAAAGGCCGTTGTTCAAGTAGAGATAGCCAATTTTTGCCATTTCACGTGCTGTCAGGTGAATGCCGAAGCCGCCTGGATTATTGCCTTGCGGGTCTATTTTCCACAGGAAGCCGTCCTTTTCGTCGAAGTAGGCATGTTCGTGCCAGATGTTTGCCCCTGCGGGGTCGGTTTTCCACGCGAAACGCGCAGTATCCTCTTGCCAGATGCCCAATGTTTTGAAGAGTGTTTCATACGCGAAGGTTGCGGCGTTGCGTCCAGTTGCTCTTGTGAGGATACCGGACAGGATGTCAACTCCCTGGCTATCGTAGTAGAATTGCTGGCCGGGCCAGTGAAGCATGGGGCGAGCCAGCGCCAGTCGTACCGGGTCGAGATGATAGTTCTCTGGAAATTCGTGTGAAAAGCCGCCTGTCAGCGACAATAGATGGCGTAAGGTTAACGCCTGTTTGCGCGGGTCAGTTTCGTTTGAAGCATACTCAGGGAAGAAGTCGAGAACGTGCTGATCCAGACTCGTGATAAAACTCTGAGCGTTGCTCGCGGGCAAGGGGAGCGAGTTGCTCGCGGGCAAGGGGAGCGAGAGAGCCATTCCTACCAGTGCGGAGATAATACTTTTCGTGGCAGAGCTGATGGAAAGATAGCTCTGCTGTTGGAAACCGTGATAGTACTCTTCAAATACGAGGTAGCCGTGACGGACAATCAGCAAACTATGGATATGCGGTATACATGTGCTTGTATAGCCGTATATCTGCTCCAGCATAGAGGCGTCCATATCCACCTGTTGTGGAGTAGCATATTGCCAGGTTTCTGTAGGCCAGTAATTGCGTTGTACCATCGAATGTTCTGCCCTTCCTGTATGGCGGACGTGATTATTACCTGTCCCCCGGACAGGGTGCGGTTCCTACGACGGTATCTCTCTTTTGTGCCAGTCGGTCAATTGCTGGTAGGCGTGGGCAATACGTAGGATGGTGGCTTCCTCAAATGGTTTGCCCACAACTTGCAGACCAATGGGCAGTGTGTTCGCGGTGAAACCGCAAGGGAACGAGATAGCGGGTAAACCAGCCAGGTTAAAAGGCATGGTCAGGCTGAGGAGTGCTACTGTAGCGTTCTCTGTGACACCCTCAATACTGATGTCTGCGTTTATTTGCTCCATAGTGATAGCTGGGATGGGCAGAGTGGGCAATACCAGCGCATCAACTCTGCGTAGGACTGAAAGGACGGCATTGGAAAATGCTCGCCGTTCTTGTTGCGCCTGCAGATAGTCAACCGCCGAAATGTGTTGCCCTTGCAGCAGACGCTCGCGGGTGCGCTCGGTATATTTATCGAAGCGCGTGGTTAGCCAACCTTTTTGCATATGGGTGAGCGAGGCTTCCGGCCCCTGAATGGTGCGGTACATCTCCATTGTAGGGCGCGGTATATCCACATCTATGACCTC
>DATGJV010000527.1:0-3264 GCA_035295005.1 Ktedonobacteraceae bacterium
TCTGGCGCATAAGCGGAAGCTTACGTACCGCGACCCGTGTTGCCACCGTTGTCGGGCAAATAATCGCTTATCTGTTCATTCTGATTGGCATCTTTTTCTTCTTCACCGGCAATATTCTGGATGGTATCTGGCTTGGTTTCATTGGCTGGTTTCTCCTGAGTTCCGCTCAGTCCGCCAGCACGCAGACGATGCTACAGACCTCGTTTCAAGGTGTCACGGTCAGTCAAATTATGAATACCTCGCCTATGACGGTACCGGCCAACATTTCGCTCCAGCGCCTTGTTCACGAGTACTTTATTCCGCAGGGCCTCCGTTCCGCGCCAGTGATGCAAGGCGACCAGTTGGCGGGTCTGGTGACGCTGAGCGATATTCGCAACGTTCCACAGGAGCAATGGCCGCAGACACCCGTGGGCTATATCATGATACCGCTTGATCGGTTGCACACCGTCACGCCTGACCAGCAATTGAACGATGTACTGCCCTTGATGACCGGTCGCGATGTGAATCAGTTGCCGGTCGTTCAGGATGGGCGGCTGGTTGGGATACTGAGCCGTGATGCCATCATGCGTTTCCTCGAAGTTCGTCGGGATCAGCATCTTGATCGTGCCGCATAATGATAGAAGTAGTCTTGTTGGTCTAAAGTACAACAGGCAAGCAGACTGTACAATCTGCTTGCCTGTTGTACTTTAGACCAACAAGACTACTTTTCCTACAGTTTTACGTGCGGCGATGGCTTTATGTGCCTCAATGGCTTCTGCGAGAGGGTAGGTATGTTCAACAATGATTTCTAATTTGCCAGTAGCAAGGTACTGCATCAACTCCATTGCGGCAAGAGCTACGCGGTTGGCTCGTTGTAATTGTGAGGAGAGCCAGTAGCCGATGATGGCCTGATTCTTGTACATCAGCTGAATGCCGGAGAACTGTAGCACTTCTCCACTGGCTGCGCCGTAAATAACCATGCGTCCATAGGGAGCGAGGCATTGCAAACTCTGATCGGCGATTTTGCCGCCGACCATCTCTAAAATAATATCAGCGCCCTTCCCGCCCGTCGCATTTTTAACCTGTTCGGCCCAGTTGTCCTCGGTGTAGTTGATTGTGACATCGGCTCCTAGACGGCGTGCCAGGGCCAGTTTATGCTCATTGCTCGCCGTTCCAATAACAGTACCCGCGCCCATCAATTTCGCGAGTTGGACTGCCAGCGTACCAACGCCTCCTGCTGCTGCGTGTACCAGGACGCTCTCGCCTTTTTCCAGGTGCGCTGACTCGCGCAAAAGTTGGTAGGCCGTGAGACCTTGTACGGGAAAAGCAGCCGCGTGCGCGAAATCAAGCTTGTCAGGAATGGGAATGACCGAATTCACCTGCGCAATCGCATACTCTGCGTAGCCCCCCTCGCCAAAGGCAACCACGCGAGTTCCCACTGTCGGAGCTGTGACTCCGGGGCCGAGTGCCGCGATGGTTCCGGCAAACTCGAGACCTATTGTGGCAGGTGTGAGAGTGCGCGTAAGATAGGCTCCTTGCCGTTGCGCCAGATCGGCGTAGTTGATGCCTGCTGCCGCGACTTTCACGAGGACTTCGCCCTCTTTTGGTGTTGGCGTCTCAATCTCTTCGAGATGCATGACTTCCGGTGCGCCTGTTTCGTGAATACGAATAGCTTTCATATGGTGTATATCCTTTCCGTACTATAGATTGTAGGACTCATTGGTTCCGTTAATTGTAACTTGATTGTATCATGTGGGTCCGGGTTTGAGACGGTTTACAGGGGGCGACATTTTATTGAACATAATCCAAACGTTTTATGCATCTGTAACGGCGGTTTGAAACGTATGATATATATAGGCCCAATAAAAGAAGGCTTACAACGTCTTACTAATAGGGACTACTCCAAAAACTCTAGTGCGTCTTAATGACGTGGCTGGACGGTAATCTCAGCCGTCTAACATAAGAGTTCGTAGTGAAATGTGATGAAGTGCATAGAAATACGCTGATATGTGCGCTACAATAAGAAGAAAGTACTGATTGCAACGCAATAGTGCAATAGAAAAGGAGAAAAGCTGTACACTATCTTTTGTGTCCATGAAAGAAATGCCTGATTTTTCATTTCATTTTTGTTTTTTTCCCGGCATCTTTCCTGCATGATTATCGCAGGCTTATAAAGATGAATGCTTTGTAGGATAGAATAGCAATTCAATCCATAGATGGTTTACCAGAATGTCTCAGGTACATGCATCTGGGGGCCCTGTTTCAGGCGAGGTGATTTACATGGACGACAAGGGAGGTCGCCGCTTTAAGCTGGTGGAGCAACGGCGGCGCTTGAAAGGTGTGCGGAACTATAGGCGTAATGTCCCAAAGTTTCTAAAAACACATAAACAATCTTTTTTTACAGGTTTTCTGCTTATCGCGGCTCTAGTCTTGCTGTTTGGGCTTGTCAGTCGGCTTCAAGCGCCGGTGATGAGTTCGACTCCCAACGGGGTAACAGTTATTAACTACAGTACCTTTGTTGGGCAGGTGAAAGCAGGGAATGTTCTAGCTGTAACAGTGCAGGGAAATGGGATTAATGTATTACTGACAAAGCCTCTTGCTCAGAAGCAGTCTGCGCAGACTGTTCCTGCGTCCAAAATCCAGAACGCAGCCGATATTACTGCCTGGAGTCGCTATGTCAGTGCAGGATATCCTTCGTGGCCGAGTACGACCTCTTCACCTGCGATTAACCCTGCTCGCGAAGTGTATACATTGCTGCCAGCAGGTGGTGATGCATCCCTGGCGCCATTGCTAACCAGTGATCATATTACGATGAATACGCTGCCTCCGGCGCAACCATCCTTTTTGCTGGGGTTGCTCTGGCGATTCATGCCAATCCTGTTGCTGGTTTTGCTCATGGCGATGGTGTTGATGCCACGTAACCGCAAAAACTCCGTGAGATCGGTAGATGATCGCGTATCGCAGATAGGTAAGAGCCGCGCCCGCCGTTTTGAGCGTGTCAAAGAATCAGTAAAACCGCGTAACACTCCCGGCAACTCTGCAAGCAAGCCAGGTAAGTCTGCTGTAGCTTCTGCGACTGCGACGACGCAGCCGCGTGTCAGTTTAGAACCACCTGTTACCTTTGCTGATGTTGCCGGAATTGACGAGGTGCGTACAGAATTGGAGGAGATTGTCCAGTTCTTGCGCAGTCCTGAGCGGTTTGGTCGTTTGGGAGCGCGTATTCCGCGTGGTGCGTTACTGGTTGGCCCTCCCGGAACAGGTAAAACGTTGCTGGCGAAGGCGGTC
>DATGJV010000528.1:0-3810 GCA_035295005.1 Ktedonobacteraceae bacterium
GTCTGCGAGGTTGGCCGAGGACGGGTACCCCAGGTATTTGAGGGTGGAAGCAGATAGACAAACCCTCTTGTCGCTTGTACTACATTCTGCTACACTGACAGAACTGGAACGCTTGCTAAAGCCTGTTCTGTGTGATCACACGCGATTGTGCGAGAAGATTGGTTGCTCAACCTTATGGCGCAGAACGCACACCTTATCTTCAGTCAGTACAGAGGAAGCCAGAAAAAGTCGCACAGGTAGTAGAAATCAAAATAGCTAAAGAGCAAGGAGAAATCCATGAATTCATCTGAACAAATTGACGCATATATCGCAGAACTTGCCGACTGGCGCGGTCAAATGATCGCCCGGCTGCGCATACTGATCCACGAGGCCGACCCAGATATTACCGAGGAATGGAAGTGGGGGGTACCGGTCTGGTCACATGGAGGACTGGTGTGTTCTACTGGCGTTTTCAAGAACACCGTCAAAATGAACTTTTTTCAGGGCGCGTCTCTGGAAGACCCGCACAAACTCTTCAATGCCGGCCTTGATGCGAAAAAAACGCGAGCGATAGATTTCCATGAGGGTGACGCGGTTGATGAGGTCGCGGTGAAAGGACTCGTTCGTGCTGCTGTAGCTCACAATGTGGGATGAACACGGCGATGGCACAACAGGAAAGTGACCTCCCGAAAGAACTGGCCGCGCTCGCGGGTGCCGACTACGTGGAGCTTGAGCAGTTAAGCAGAGACAACGAGGCCGAAATTAAGAAACTGTATGGTATCGGGCCAAATGCAAATATATCTCAGCTTTAGCGATTCTACCCGTTCGGGGAAAGGTCACCTGGCGATACTGATTGGAATGACCCAAAAAACGCTGAGAGATATAACAATTCCCAGGGCGATGAAGTGGCTCAAGTCACTTCATCGCCCTGGGAATACTTCTGAGACCATTCAATTTTCGGTGCTGGACTTCAACGAGCTAGATGTAACGTATCTCATATCGTCATTACGAGCAACTAGCTTACGGATAAGGAACAGCTGCTTTACCATCACCCATTTTTGAATGGGCTCCTGGCTCCTGATCGTCTCGTTGGCTTTAACGACTTGCTATGAAAAGAAATTAGTAAACGCTTGAGGAAAGGCATCTACGCTTCCTATGGCTCGCACCCTGTCAGTCGAAGTAGTGAGAATAGGCGCTGCGCGTAACCCGCAAAAGTTACTCCATATGTTGTGTTTCTGTTGCCCATTCGAGTCCTGAGCCTCAGCAGTTCCAGTTACAGCATTTCCTACACTGCAATACACGCTAATCACAGCATACCAGCTCGTAGTACTAATCTTGCACAAAGTCACATCGGCAATTTGTCGGCCAGAGTTGTTTCGGATAGGTGCCTGCGCCAGGCTAGTACCACCATTAATACAGTTCCCACTCGTCGCGTAGGAATTGCCCGTGGTAAGTACCATCGATCCTACCAAAGCAATGACAAGGAGGAAGGCGAGTCCCAGGCGTCTTAACATTATTTTCTCTTTCTGGCGTTCTTCACGCCTCTCCCAGCAGTTTTTTCTGCTGGAAAATAAATTGCTTCTTCTTGAAATCAAGAATATGAAGTCGTTGGACCTGGAGATAGATAGCGACCTCAGCCCCGACCTGGCTTCCGAAAGTGACGCGAGACGAAATGTGCGTCGCAGTTCTCGATTGGTGCGCTCGAGCAACGAGGTGGCGCCTATCCATTCACGTGCGACCACATCAAGTTCATATTATGAAAGAGACATCGTCGATCCAACACGCTATTTTCCTGAACTTGAGCCAGTGCTTCCCCTCATTCTCCACTGCCATCGCACACGATCAATTTGAGCCCTTGTTCAGGTCGGAATTCACGGCACCACAAGCGATTGAGTAACGTTTCCCAGAGGATGTGTTCTTCGCTTTTCTCTACCTTTAGACAAAGATACACTACCATTCCTGGCAACCGCAAGTCGTTTTGATTGGGCTTACAGGAAATAGTATACCCCGGTAAAGTCAGAAAAGAGAACATCATATTCACCATTTATACTCATCATACTCACCATTTTCCTGCTCATATTCACCTGTTCCCTGGATCGTTCGAACTTTGAAGGAGATAACGTCTTTGTGCTGCTGAGTAGCTACTGGCAATGGTGGGGAACGATCTCTGGCTGGCTCGTCCAGCAGACCGCGGTAGCGCACGGTCTGTGGCTGGTGCCGGTGATTGCCATCTTTGCCCTCGCGTCCTATGCGCTGCTGCGCAAAGCGACGGTGTGACAGGCAAAAAGGGCAGCTGAGAGAGCCGGATCGCGTTCGCGTTTCCCAGGCTTTCCACCTGGATTGATCTGAATACGTACCCCTTGACAAAGAGTATTGCTATCTGTTATATTTGCTATAACAGATAGCAATACGCTCACGGAAAGGGAATGAAGAGACGAGCCATGGATGCGTTGCCCCGCTCTTTATGGCCCATCCGAACCTTGACGCAGATGTGTCTGCACGAGAATTGGTAGCACTGTTCAACCAGACACCCCGGAAGGAGGAGGTCATGGTAAGTCTTACGGTAGACCATATCAATAAGTCATTTGGGCACTTTCAGGCGATCACAGACCTGTCGCTGGAAGTGCCAGAGGGAACGATCTTTGGGTTCCTGGGAGCCAACGGCGCGGGCAAAACCACGACCATGCGCATGATCCTGGATATCCTGCGGCCTGATCGCGGCTCGATTACCTGGAACGGCCAGAATGTACGCGAGGTGCCGCGCCGACACTGGGGCTATCTGCCCGAGGAGCGCGGACTCTATCCCAAAATGCGCGTGGATGAGCAACTCCTGTTCCTGGCACGCTTGAACGGCCTGTCGAAGCAGGATGCCGGGCAAGAGCTGACGGAGTGGCTCGAACGGTTTCAGATCAGTTCGAATCGCAAAAAGAAGATCGAAGAACTCTCCAAAGGCAATCAGCAGAAGGTACAGTTCCTGGCAACCATCCTGCATGACCCGACCATCCTGGTGATGGATGAGCCGTTTAGCGGGCTGGACCCGATCAATGCCAATGTGCTGAAAGAGGCGTTTTTAGAGATGCATCGCCGGGGAAAGACCATCATTTTCTCCACGCACCAGTTGGAGCAAGCCGAGGAACTCTGCCAGGAGATCGTGATCATCAACAAAGGGCAGAGCGTGGTGCAGGGCAGCGTGCGCGAGGTCAAACGAAAGCAGGGACGCAATGTGGCCCGACTCAAACTCGACAACGATGCCGAGGCGATCTGGCTGGAGCAGCTTCCGGGCGTGCAGGTCACGAAACGCCGGGAGGATTACATCGAAATGCAGCTTCCCGCTCACCTCAACCCCAACGTGATTGTGGAAGCCGCGCTGCAGCACGGCGGCATCATCAGCCGTTTCGAAATCGCCGAGCCATCCCTGACCGACATCTTCATTGAACTGGTAGGCATGAGCGCCCTGCCAGACGTTCCCTCTGCTCTCTCAGCATAGACAGGAGAAAAGAAACCATGGCAACGAATACGGTGGAAACGCCAGAAAAGAACCTGGTGGAACAAGAGCCAGGAACCATAGCGGTGAGTGTGGATGGTGCTGCCGCCCAACATACCCTGCGCAATATCCGCTTGATTATCGGGCGCGAGTACAAAAACCGCGTGACCCAGCGCAGTTTCATCATCATCAGCGTGATCCTCCTGGCGATCGTGTTCCTGGCCGCTTTTATCCCCACGATCGTGCAGTTGATTACGGCGGGTCCAACTTCGCCAACGTCGCAAACCCATATCGTGGTGGTCAATGACGCTGGTTCCATCGCCGGAATGAATGAGGCGGAGTTGACC
>DATGJV010000529.1:0-9612 GCA_035295005.1 Ktedonobacteraceae bacterium
TGTTGTGCATTACGTTGTACCGGCGGTGTAGTGGGTGCAACAGGCGAATTAGGCGCTGCCTCTGTCTCATTACCCTGTGTTGTCTGGACCGTATCGTGTATCGTTTTAGCTGCTTTGACTGCCATACCGCCAATAGTGCTGGCGATTTTCAGGCCCTTTGCGATATCATCCATATCTTTTTTCAGCCGATGAGTGGATGGCAAAATCGTTGAGTCAGAAACTTTATTGAAGAAGTTTGGCCCAAACTGCATGCCTTCGCCATTCCAGGAAATCTGTCCTTGCTCTTGCGTGCCATCATCGAAACGAAAAGAAAGTGTATTGCCTTGAGCAGTGTAACTTCCCTCGAAACGAACTTCAGGGGCGCTCATTTTCACGGACTCACCTTTCATGACTGATTGAGCAGCGTTACTCAAGCGACTGTTTTTCTGGATAATCAACACGAAACGCCCATCAGCGAGTAAGGTGAGACGATCAAGGCGCGAGGTGAAGTAATCAAGTCCTACGCCTGAACTGTGCTGGTATTCATATTGACCGGTAATGGGCTTTGCCATAGATTCCCTCTATCCTTCACCTTCAATAGAGATGGGTGTGTTTTGAAAAACCATCATGAGACCAGCAAGCTTGTTCACCATATCAAATTCTGCTTCGCTGGCCGTTGCATCACCTTTTCTTAAAAGGTGACGGCCAAGCAACTCGTGTGCGCGTATACGTGCCGCGAGTCTGTCAGTTGGTTCGAGTACGCTTACCGCATCTCGAAAAGCCTTTTCGGCACCCGGGTCGTCAACATCTTTCTTTTCAAGAATGCGTCCAAGCATCATGTCTGCTTCGGCTCGCCGGATGATGTAACTGTTTTTCCCCGCCTGACGGGCGACAGTGACATAATTCAATGCATGCTCAAAATTGCCCGTATCAAGTTCTATGCCGGAGAGTGAACAGGCTACGGCGGAAACAATATTCGCTGACTCTTTTAACTGGCGTTGGTCTGTAGATTTCTGCGGATGTTTTTCAATTGTAGGCAACCATTCATCGAGAATTTTGCGCAGGTGCTGACGGGCATCGTCAAGCTTCCCTCGTGCTTGCTCAATCAAACCTATCTGGCACGTGAGGAGCGCGACATGAAGCGTGTCACCAATAGAGCGGTAGAGAGCGCAAGCAATAGTTGCATGTTCAATTGCAGCGCGTAATTGAGCTTCCTTTTCTTCTAGTTGCTGTGAAGGCTTATCACTGGATATTCTATTCGCAAGTTCAAAGGCAACAAGAGACAATCCCCACTGAGCTTCTGCCGCGTGAAGAACGGAGGTACCCTGATCCATCATGTTCAATGCAATGGTGTAGTGATCAATAGCAGGTTCTAGCTGCTGGAACTCACGGTGAGTTGCCGCGAGATGAAGATGCAAGGTCATTGCTTCCAATCGTTGCTCTGTAGATACGTGTTCAGGCTTTTCTGCCACTGCATACAGAAAATCCTTCTGTGCGTTCAGAAACTGCCGCTGAGTGAAGTAGCATTGTCCGCGCAATGCGGCCAGCCGCCAGCGTAATGATGAAGGCACCTGGGACATATTCAACGATTGCAATGGAGCTAACGCTTTGATGGCATGCTGGTTGGCAAGCAGACGAGCAGACTCTTCACGTAATTCGTCATAGAGTTTGTATTGTCGGGCCTCGGCTTCTGATTCCTTATGCTGTTGCGATAGTACGAGCAATTCGTCAAATGGCAATTGTAATCGGTCAGCTAGAAATTGTAAACTTTCATATGACGGTTCTACACGATTTCTCTCAATTTGTGAAATTAAACTTGTACTATAACGATTAGCCGCGACATGCGCCAGCGAGAGGCGCAGCTGCGCACGGGCAGCACGAATGCGACCTCCGAGTGTATCGGGAGGAACATGCTTGGGGGGGCGTGGCATACCTCCTTATCCTTTCCGGGTACAGTACCTTGACCATAAAAATCTGAAGTGTAACCCATTTATATTCTATTATAAAAAAATAATAAAGAATACGCAAGGGTTATGGAAAAATATGCTAGCAATTTCCCAGTAACATGTACTACAGAAATCGCTATCTACAGGTGAGATGCTCACTCGCATGTTTAGTATCGCTCGCATATTTACTATCCATAGTAGATATACGCATAGATGAACAACAGGTTACAAAAATAGGTATACATTTTGTATTTGCTCGCGGTATCCGTTAATTGGTACTTGGCGCAGTTACCAATTTTCGTTTGAATGCGCTAGAACTTTTGGTCGAAAAACCCTTGACTTTCGGCGTCACAGGCTGTATGCTGAAGAGCAACAATTATTAATTTGAAGAGAGGATGAGGGAAGATGTCTCGTTCCCCAAAATTATCTCCTGCCTTGCAAGACGCGCCAGTCACTCAACAGACTCAACTTACGCTTTTTTCTGGAAGAGTTCGTGGTGAAGATGGAGCAGGAAATGTTGGAACAGTCACGAAAACAGAAGTGAAATCGAGTTCAAAATCGAAAAAGAATACCAATTATTCTGCATCTGATATACAGGTATTAGAAGGCCTGGCGGCTATCCGCCATCGTCCGGGTATGTATATTGGTTCTACGTCAACCAGCGGCCTGCTGCACCTGATCTGGGAGGCCCTGGATAACGCTGTTGACGAGGCAGTCGCGGGCTACGGTAAGCATATCTGGACGCATATTGATCGTGATGGTTGGGTTACAGTGCGAGATGAAGCACGTGGGATGCCGTTTGATCCAATGTCGTATCAGAACAAATCCTTGCCAGCCGCGACGGTTATTCTTACCGTGCCGCATTCGGGCGGGAAGTTTGCCGAAGGAGTGTATAAAACGGCTGGCGGGTTACATGGTGTTGGTGCAACCATCATCAACGCCCTTTCGGAGCGACTGGAGTTGACTATCTGGAAGGATGGGTACCAGTTTACCCAGACATTCAGTCGTGGGGCCGCGATGCCGCACAAAATTGTACCATGCGATCCCAAATTGCATGGTACTCAGTTGCGCTGGCTCTATGACCGCACGATTTTTGACGCAGATGCCTATTATGCACTTGAGGCAATCGAGAGTCGTTTAAAAGCATCTGCCTATCTCAATCGAGGCGTTTCATTTCACCTTGATGCGTGGGATGATGCGGCGGAAGAGCAGATTTCGCGTGTCTACTATTCGCGTGACGGCTTGCCTGACTATGCACGGGACCTGGCGACAAGCACAAGCGCACCATTGTTTAAGCATGTGATTGGCATCGCAAAACAAAAAGATGATGTACAGGTGGAAGTTGCTTTGCAGCCGACAGGTGGGTACAAGATAACCATGTACAGTTTTGCCAATGCCGTGCGTACACGCGATGGCGGCGTTCATGAGACGGGTTTCAAGGCTGCGTTGACGAAGGTGGTCAATGATTACGCGCTCAAGTGGGGTATCATCAAGAGTCGTGAGAAAGATGGGTTCAAGCCGGAGGTTATCCAGCAAGGTTTGAACGTGGTTATCTCCGTCAAACTGACGAATCCACAATTTCAGGGACAGACAAAGGATCGCCTGAACAACGCGCCCGTTGAAGGTATCGTGCGTTCGATTGTGGACGAAGGCTTAAAAGACTGGTTTGAGAGCAACGTCGTTGCGGGCAAGGAGTGGCTGAAGAAAATTCTCCAGATGCAGAAAGCCCGTAATGAGGCACAACTGGTCGAGGAACTGGCGCGTGCAGGCACGAAGAAAAACGGCGAACTGATTGATACGACGCTTTCAAAAAAGTTCTTACGTTGCAATTCGGCGGACCCGATACGGTCGGAACTCTTCATCGTCGAAGGTGACTCCGCCGGTGGGAGTGCTGGTCAGGGGCGTTTTTCGGAGTTCCAGGCCGTCCTCAAACTGAAAGGGAAGCCGCTTAATGTTGCGAAGGCCGAATTAAAGCGCATCGTGGAAAATGAAGAGATTCGCACTATCATTAACGTGCTGGGTACCGGCACTCGTGATATGTTCGATATTGGCCGTCTCAAGTTTCATCGCGTCATTATCGCGACCGATGCCGACGTGGATGGGTTGCATATTCAATGCCTGTTGTTGACCTTGTTCTATCAGGAATTTAGCGAACTGATTGAGCAAGGTCATGTCTACATTGCCTGTCCTCCACTTTACTCGGTGAAGTACAAAGGCAAAGTGGTGTGGTTGCTCGATGATGAGGCGCGGTTGCAATTTATCAAAACTCACGCCGACGCCCAGGGATTAGAGTTCAAGCGTTTCAAAGGTTTAGGCGAGATGAATCCCAAAGAGTTGCGCGATACCACATTTGACCCGGCAAAACGTACGCTCAAGCGCGTGACGATAGAGGATGGAGTATTGGCTGCGAAACTGGTGCTGGAACTGATGGAGAATGAAAATGCCGAAGCTCGTCGCAGCTTTTTGGCGGAACATGCACGTAAAATTAAAGAACTGGATGTCTAATATATGGCTCGTGTAACTGAAAATGGAAATACTGTCGTGACCGGGAATATCCGTGAAGAGGATTTCTCGGTTATCATGGCCCAGGCTTTCGCCACCTATGGCCTTTCTGTCGTGACCGACCGGGCATTACCCGATGCACGCGATGGACTCAAGCCAGTGCAACGACGCATCCTTGCTGGTATGCGGGAAGCACGATACCTGTCAAGCCGCCCGACAGTCAAGAGTGCCGAGGTTGTCGGATTAATTCTGGGAAATTATCATCCTCACGGCGATACTTCTGTTTATGATGCCGCCGTCCGAATGGCGCAACCTTTTACCCTGCGCTATCCCTTGATTGAGGGACAGGGCAATATGGGTAGCGAGGATGGCGACGCGCCTGCCGCTTACCGCTACACAGAGATGCGCCTCTCGCCGCTAGCCGAGGCGCTGATGGCGGATATGGAACGCGAAACGGTTCCTTTGCGCCCAACCTATAAGCAAGACCCGAAGGTTGTTGAGCCTGATTACTTGCCTGGACGCATTCCGCCTGTAGTAAATGCATCCAGCGGTATAGCCGTTGGCCTTTCCACTAATATTCCGCCGCATAATCTGACGGAGGTGTTACGCGCTTGCATTGCCCTGCTTGACCGCCCGGATATGAACATTGAGCAGTTGATGACATACATTCCTGGGCCAGATTTCAGTCAGGGTGGGCGTATCATCGGTAGTGATGGCATCAAAGATTACTTTATAACCGGCAAAGGCCGTATTGTTGTACGGGCGGAGGTGCGTCTGGAGGAGACGCCGCGCAGTCGTGCCTTGATTGTGACGCAAATTCCACCAATTGGACGAGATCGGGTAAAGGCTTCGATCGTCAAAGCCATCAATGCGCGTAAATTAGAAGGCTTGATGCCTGATGTGCGCGATGAGAGCGATACGGAGAAAGGGCTGCGTATCGTGCTTGAACTGCGTAAGGATGCGGATTCGGCGCAAACGCTTTCGCAAGTGTTCAATGAGACTGATTTACAGATTGCACTCTCGTTTCAGATGGTGTTTCTTTTTGGGGAACCAATGCAAGCGGCCCGCCAACCAAAACAGGTTGGTTTGCTCGAGCTGCTCAACTATTGGAACGCGCACCAGCTTGATGTATTGACCCGTCGTTCGCAATTTGATTTGCGCAAGGCTCGCGAACGTTTGCACATCGTCGAGGGTTTGATCGTTGGTGCGGCCCATGCCACTGAAATTGTGAAGATATTCCAGCAGGCCGAAGACCGCAATGCCGCTCGCAAAGTCATCGAGACGAAATATAAGCTGACTACGATTCAATCTGATGTGATTGCTTCAATGACGCTGGCACAGGTGACACGGCTGGATGCGGGTAAATATGCGAAAGAAAAAGAGGAGTTGCAGGCGCGTATTCATGAGTTGGAGCAATTGCTGGCCGACCGCAAAGCGATGATTGCCTTACTCAAAAAAGATATGCAGCAACTTATCAAGCAGTTTGGCGACGAACGCCGCACCGCTATAGATGTGGAAGGGCAGGCGAGCGACCCCATCAAAGAGGTTGCCAGCCTTCATGAGCGCGAACCGTTGTTGATTGCCTTGACCCGTGGTGGCGCATTGAAAGCGTTGCCGCCAGAGACATTCGTGCCAAAGGGCAAAAATGGCGATGCTGTTTACACACCGGCACGTGGTGATGAGCAACTGCGACAGATAATGTCTGCCACATCGCAGGATTATGTACTATGTGTGAGTTCTACTGGACGAGTGTTCCAGATAGCCGCTCATCGTATTCCAATGGGAAACCGCTCGGCAAAAGGTGAACCGCTGCGTAAGTTGTTGGAACTGGAGGCCGGTGAAGAGATTATTGCTGTACTGCCGGTCGAGGGATACGATGAAGACCGCTATCTTGTCACCTTTAGCAAACTTGGCAAGGCGAAGAAATCACCTCTGAGCGATTATAAAACGGTGCATGTAGACGGGCTGCAAGATATGAAACTGGCAAACGGCGATGCTGTTGTGACCGCATTGCTATCGCGAGGGCAAGGCGAATACTTTGTGACGACGAGCAACGCTCAGACGCTGCGCTTTAGCGATGAAAACCTGCGAGCGCAAGGCCGCTCTGGTCAGGGTGTGGCCGCGATGGCGTTGGGTAACAATGCACAGGTGGTTAGCGCGGTATACCTGGATGGTGACGAAGCAAAGCAGACGACTAATTTCTCCAGTCTTTTTGTGCTGACAGTGAGTGGTGTGGGAAAGAAAGTGCCGTTGAGCCAGTATCCACAAAAAGGTCGTGCTACCGCAGGTGTTGTAACGACAGAGCTGGCAGATAGAGACCATGTTCTGCTGGCGATGATTCTTCAAGAGAAGGATTCGTTGCTCCTCAGTTGGAATGGCGCGGATGGAGAACAGGTGAAGGTAATAAAGGCGACAGAACTCAAGGCGTTCCCACGGGCAAAACGCGGTGTGCCGCTGGTCAATGGAAAAGTGTTGAGTGTCGTGAAATTATAAAGAAATTCTGCAAGCAGCATGGCGCAAAGCGGTGCTGCTTGCAGAATTTCTTCGTGCCAGCCGATTAGACTCTTCTGCTGGTTATCAGGTAGAACAGCCCGAAGAGGAGCAGACTGAGGGCAGGGAACCAGAGCGAGAGTATAAAGGAGATCGTATTCGATGGTGCGAGATTGGCCGCCAGTAAATATTCCAGGATACCAACCCCTAGCACGATGATGGCGGGCGAAATAGCGCCATGACCTACGTAGCCGCGACGGGCCATAAAAACGATTCCGAGTAGTCCCAGACCGAGAGCGATAATCAGGGCAGAGAAAGCCTCACCCCCGTTGAAATGAACGAAATTTTTCTTGAATTCTAGTAAAACATAGATGCCCAGAAGCAAGCCAAGCCAACTGACAACAGCTAAACGATAGGGATTGAATGTTGCGGCGATGCAGAAGCAGATTCCAAGCACTAAGGGACCTATAGGATAATTGGAAAGATCGAGATGGATGAGCCATGCCGCGAGAAGTGCCAGTACCCCTAAAATAAGCAAAACATACGCCTGGCGCAGGTTTTTGACATGCGTGGTACGCCGTCCAGAGAAACTTTTATCCATGACATCGCGCTCCCTTTATACATTTTTATGCGCTGAGCAGTGATCGCTTGATCTGTTCAATTTGCGCAAGATGAATCGAGCCATGTTCCAGGTAAATGATGAAAATGTCGTACAGGCTTATTTCGCCACGTTCGGGGTGTATCGCCGTGCGTTTCCAGATTTCAGGCGGCAACATACGGAGCAAGGAGGCAGTTGATCGGCGTTGTGCTGAAAACAGCGCAAGTGCGAAGTGACGCTCCTGTCGCTGGTAGCTGAGATTTCTGGCCCATGCATCTTCGTCGTAGACCTGTAACGTTGGTTTATCCTCTGCAATTGTCTTACGCAAGCGTTCAAAGCCGAAAGTTTCGCTATCACCAAGATGAATGATGACTTCGTGGATGCTCCACTCTCCTGCTGAAGGTACGTCGTGCATCTGAGATTCGCTTACTTCTGCGAGTGCGGCAATAACGAGAGATGGGACTGACTCGAAAGCATTGATTTGTTCTATCGTTGGGGTGGTTATGTTAGAAATATCGGACATTTGCGGCCTCCTCAATAGCGTGCTGTTCTTTTTTATTTCTATTATACACGAGAGAGGCGTTGTGCGTTTGCCAGACAAAAGAGGAGACCATTGAAAGCACTTCACGAGTGTTTTCAATGGTCTCCTCTTTTGTCAAATGACCTTTGTTTGTATATCTTATAAGGTAGAAGATGGGGGTTCCGGGTTTACGGGCGGAGGAGTTGGACGCTCTGAGCGTACAACTTCAATCGAACATTGGGCCATCAATGCGCCAATAGCACCAATAGCAACCAGTGCTGGCTGAAGAATTACGCCAACCACACCAATGGTCAACGGAATTTCCAGGATAGTATGGCCCTCTTGTTTGATGATAATGCGGCGTACATTGCCTTCCTGGACCAATTCGCGTACCTTCGTGACCAATTGCTCACCTAATACGGGCAATTCTTCGATAAAGTTTCGTCCCTGTTCCACATTTGGATCTGTCTGTGTCATGTTTGTATTTCTCCTTCTAAGTTCTTTTCAACAATCTTTCGTGCCTGAACTTGTATCATCGCGGCTACACTGGTATATACGGCTACAGAGTGGAATGGTTGGAAGAATTGGGTACAGCAAATTCTTTGTAAGGGTATTCTAAGGTTTTTCGTTGCTTTTGCTGAAAGTAGCCTGTCAGTAGACATTCCTACCAGTTATCTCTTTTCCGTGTTATGCTTTAGATAGAGAGGTTAATTCTACCTGCCACTGTGTAGCAAAGATTTATATAAAGGAAGTGAGCAAGTATGGCATATTTTCTAGCGAAGACCGATCCCGGAAGTTATTCGATAGACGACCTGGAGCGCGATCGGGAGACGGTGTGGGATGGTGTGCGCAATGCACTTGCGCTGCGTTCAATCAAAGAGATGCGACCGGGCGACAACGTTTTGATCTATCATAGTCAGGGCGAGGCAGCTATCGTTGGATTGGCGCGTGTAACCTCAGAACCGCGACCGGACTCGAATGATAGTAAAAGCTGGGTGGTGGACCTGGCATTTGTGCGTCGCTTCGCGCAACCGGTGACTCTGCGCGAGATAAAAGAGAGCCACCTGTTCGACGACTGGAATCTGGTTCGGCAAGGTCGTCTTTCCACAATGAGCGTGCCTGAGAACGTGGTTGCGTGGCTGAAAGAGAAGAAGGTATTGTAGTTGTGCAGCAGTAGAAAGGCAATCTGTGATGGATGAACAGGCACTCTGGTATATAAATGGACGTTGGGAGCATCCCAATGAAATCATGATTTCGATCAATGATACTGCTGTCCTTCGCGGGTATAGCGCGTTTGAGTCGTTGCGCACATATGACCGGCATCCGTTTCACCTGGATGAACATATCAACCGCCTCTATCATTCGGCGGATTTAATTGAACTGATGATCCCCTGGCCGCGAGAACATGTCGCTGCTGCTGTGCAGGAGATTATTGCACGCAATGTCTATAAACACGCGACCATCCGTATCTATGTCACGGGGGGGATTAGTGAGGATGGCGTTTTACCATCCGCTATGCCCGGCCTTGCATTGTTGATAACCCCGCTTGGTGAACGAGATATGCAGCGATTTGCCAG
>DATGJV010000530.1:0-7152 GCA_035295005.1 Ktedonobacteraceae bacterium
CTGTGGTGATTGCGACGCCGACCGGTACACATTGTGACCTGGTGATTGCGGCGGCGGCGGCAGGCAAAGCCATTTTCTGCGAGAAACCGCTTGCGCTCACTCTCGAAGAGAATCACCGGGTATTAGCAGCTGTCGGAGAGGCACAAGTCCCGCTCCAGGTTGGTTTTATGCGCCGCTTTGATGCAGCGTACCAGAAGGCGAAGGCATTAATTGCTGAAGGTCGAATTGGCCGCCCCATCACCTTTCAGTCTATCGGGCGTGATCCGTTTTGCCCACGCCGAGACTATGCCGATCCTGCTGTGAGCGGTGGATTGATCGTTGACATGGCTATTCACGACTTTGACCTCGCTCGCTGGCTCATGGACAGCGAGGTTGAGCGTGTATCCGCAGAAGGTGCGCTGCTGGTATGTGAGGAGCTTGCGCAGGTTGGCGATATTGACAATGCCGTGATTACCTTGCGTTTTGTGAATGGCGGACTTGGAACGGTCGAGGTCAGCCGTAATGCGTTCTATGGCTACGATATACGCACGGAGGTGCTTGGTTCCGAAGGTGCAGTCACTATTGGCGACCACCAGCACACGCCGGTGGTCTTGTTAACGCGCACCGGGGCGCAACATGACACTATACCCTACCTCATGGAGCGTTTTGGCGATGCCTATCGTACCCAGATGCAGCATTTTGTGGATTGTCTGCGTGAAGGCAAGCCGCCATCGGTTGGCGGGGTAGATGCCCTTGCCGCTATTGAGATCGGCATAGCCGCCACACGTTCCTATCAGACAGGTCGTCCGGTTATGCCTGGCGAGCTTCGGCTCTCTTCCTGATACATTATACTCAATACGCATGCCTGTGTATAGCAGCAAACGCGCCACACGCCCATTCACGTAGGTCAACAAAGATATTACAACGAAACAGTCTTTTAGCACCGCAGGTGCGTTGAAGATGAGTCAGGAGTGCATTTATGCGAAAATACGATCAAGATACATTAATTGTCCATCCTGGCAACTATTCTGACCCGGATATTGTGGTCGCTGTGTCACCGGACGAGGCCGGTTGGGATTATGTTTCTTTTCAAGTGCGTCGCCTGGGAATGCAACAATCATGGGCGTATGCAACTGGCGAGCAAGAGGTGGCAATTGTACTTTTGAGCGGAACCGTTCGTGTCGAGTCAAGCCGGGGACAATGGTCACACATTGGCGAGCGTGACAATGTTTTTAGCGGTTTGCCATCCGCGCTTTATCTCCCACGCCGCACCACATTTACGGTGACTGCGGAAAATGCCTGTGAGATGGCGGTTGCCCAGGCACCGACCGATCAGGATCATGAGCCACGTCTGGTCACGCCACAGGATATTGAGGTCGAGATTCGCGGTGGAGATCATGCGACCCGACAGATCAATAGCATTATCCCACCTGGTTTTCCATGCCAACGGCTTGTCGTTGTAGAGGTCTATACTCCCGGCGGTAACTGGTCAAGCTATCCTCCACATAAACATGACGTTCATAAAATCGATCAAGCAGGCAATGTACTGGAAGCTGATCTTGAGGAGATTTATTACTACAAGCTGGATCGTCCCGAAGGTTTTGCCTTCCAGCGCATTTATACCTCTCCCGAATCACCATTACAACGTGCTGGTTCTCCCATTGATGCGGTACTGCTGGCACGGAATAACGATATTGTGCTGGTACCAGAAGGATATCACCCGGTGAGTAGCCCCCCTGGTTACACGACTTACTATCTCAACGTGCTGGCTGGCAGCGCCCAATCGCTTGCTAACAGTGAAGACCCTGACCACGTTTGGGTCAAAGAAACCTACCAGTCGCAAGACCCACGTGTCCCTATTTACGATATCACACGCCGTTCGTGAGCAGAACAGGATATGGGTAGGACAGTATGAACAGCATAGACAAAGTGGACAGCATGAATAATAGTGACCTGGTTGGCAGAACCTATGACGTGATCGCGATGGGTCGCTCTTCGATTGATCTCTATTCCAACGATGTAGGCGTACCCTTTGTTGAGATCAGCAGTTTTGCTGCGTATGTGGGAGGATGTCCCACCAACATCAGCGTTGGCACACGGCGTCTGGGCTTGCGGTCGGCGCTCTTTACTGCGGTCGGGGAAGACCAGGTGGGAAATTTCATCCTCCATTTTCTGCGCAAGGAAGATGTGGAGACACGTTTCATCCTGCGCAAACCTGGGCATCGTACCAGTGCAGTGGTGCTGGGTATCGAGCCGCCAGATCGCTTCCCATTGACCTATTACCGCGAGAACTGCGCCGATATTGAACTGAGCATTGATGATGTGCTGGCGACGCCGATAGGCGATAGCCATGCGCTGTTGATTACCGGAACAGGACTCAGCAAAGAACCAGGCCGCAGCGCGACGCTCTTTGCTGCCGAGGTCGCACATCAAGCGGGTACGCCTGTAGTGCTGGATATTGATTTTCGCCCCGACCAGTGGCACGATCACCGTGCCTTTGGAGTGATTCTGCGCTCGGTTTTGCGCCTGGTTGATATTGTTGTTGGTACCGATGACGAGATTAATGCGGTAATGTTGACTGATACCAGTCAGGTTAGTTTGACACATTCTCAGGTTTCAGATGCACATGTGAGTGGGGATATCAACGCCGCGATTTCGGCATTGCTTAGCATGGGACCGCACGTGCTGGTACAGAAGCGTAGCGCGGCGGGGGCTACTGTCCATCTCATAACAACTGGAGAAGGTTCCAGGCAGATTGAGGTTCCAGGCTTTCCCGTGGAGGTGAGCAACATCCTGGGGGCTGGCGATGCCTTTGCTTCCGGTTTCCTCTACGGTTTCGTTAAGGGCTGGGATTGGTACCGGACAACGCGCTTCGCGAATGCCTGTGGCGCTATTCTGGTAACAAAGCATGGCTGCGCTAATTTCATGCCTACTTATGACGAGGTGATGGCATTCATTCAAGAACATGGTGGATTTTAAATGTCCTGCGTAATATTTGTAACGCCGGGAGGATGTATATGAATGAACGGGAGACAAAACGTTTGACGATGGCGCAGGCGGTTATTGCCTTTCTCAAAAACCAGTACATAGAACGTGATGGCGTAGAGCAGCCCTTTTTCGCCGGGTGCTTCGGCATCTTTGGTCATGGCAATATCGCTGGCATCAGCCAGGCGTTGCAACAGATGCCTGATTTTCGCTACTATCAGGCTCGTAACGAACAGGCTATGGTACATGCCGCCGTCGCATATGCAAAAACCCGGAATCGGTTGCAAACACTTGTTTGCACTTCTTCTATTGGCCCTGGCGCGACCAATATGGTCACAGGCGCGGCAACCGCGACAATCAACCGCTTGCCAGTACTCTTGCTGCCGGGAGATATGTTTGCCCGGCGGAATGTCGCCCCCGTCTTGCAACAACTTGAGTCAGAACATAGCCAGGATATCTCTGTCAACGATTGTTTCAAGCCAGTAAGTCGCTACTGGGATCGTATTTCGCGGCCAGAGCAGGTACTGACTGCGCTGCCTGAAGCGATGCGGGTACTCACGAGTCCAGTAGAAACTGGTGCGGTCACGCTGGGACTTCCTCAGGATGTGCAGGCAGAAGCTTATGAATATCCAGCCGCCTTTTTTCACAGGAGAGTGTGGCATATTCCGCGTAATCGCCCGGATCGCAGTGCGTTGGAACAAGCAGCTACATGGATTCGTGCCAGCCAGCAGCCGTTGATTGTTGCCGGTGGCGGCGTACTGTACTCGGAGGCGACCGATACCTTGCGACATTTCGTTGATCAGACCGGCATTCCTGTTGGCGAGACAATGGCCGGTAAGGGTAGTTTACGTTATGACCATCCATTGAATCTTGGTGCTATAGGCGCTACTGGTACCTTCGCTGCCAACCGCATCGCGAAAACAGCAGACCTGGTAATCGGCATTGGCACACGGTATAGCGACTTTACGACCGCATCAAAGACAGCCTTCCAGCATCCTGCTGTACGTTTCATCAACATTAATGTCGTCGGATTCGATGCATCGAAACATTGGGCGTTACCGCTAGTTGGTGATGCCAGGGCAACACTGGCAGAGCTGCATACCATCCTCGATGGCTACCATGTCGAGGCAGACTACCAGGCACAGTGCGAGCAACTTCATAGTGCATGGGATGCTGAGGTTGAGCGTGTTTATGCGTTTCGTAATGAGCCGCTTCCGGGCCAGGGGGAATTGATTGGCGCAGTCAACGAATTGAGCGATCCGTCGGCTATTATGGTCTGCGCGGCTGGTAGTTTACCAGGCGATTTGCATAAGCTCTGGCGCTCGCGTCACCCCAAAAATTACCACCTGGAATATGGTTATAGCTGTATGGGCTACGAAATAGCCGGTGGACTTGGCATCAAGATGGCTGCACCCGAGCGAGAGGTGTATGTGATGGTGGGAGATGGTTCCTATTTGATGATGAACAGCGAAATTGTGACATCTATTCAGGAAAACAAGAAGCTGGTAATTGTGCTTTTTGACAACGACGGCTACAAAAGCATCGGCAGCCTCAGCCGTTCACTCGGTCAGAATGGTTTTGGAACCCGCTATGCCTATCCATCTAATGAAGTATTGCCTGGAGATGGAGCAGGTGTGCAGGTGCGAACCTTACCTGTTGATCTGGCGGCGAACGCACGCAGTCTAGGCGCTCATGTGATTGAGTGTCAGACCTATACAGATTTCGTCGTCGCACTCAAGGCAGTACCGACTATTGATCATACATCGGTAATATACATTCGGAATGACCGCTATGTGGGAGTGCCTGATTACGAAAGCTGGTGGGATGTGCCTGTTGCTGAGGTCAGCGAAATGCCCCAGGTTCAAAAGGCATATGCTGACTGGGCAGAGAAGCGGAAACAGGAACGCTATTTTCTGGAGCAGTAAACAGAATACGGCAATCTCAACAGCATCAAATGATGAAATAGGGATTTGTTCCGGGAAAGGAGGAAGCTATCGAGTAAGAAACAGGATGTCATCGGCAGGAGTGCGGCTTGTACTGGTTCGTACTACAGCGAAGTGAACGATAGACGAGCCACCACAAAGTAATCTCTCGGACAACTGAATTGTATCTCAATTATTCACCGGAGGAGGGCAAGATGCTCCAACATTTCAAGAAACTCGTCTTCCTGGTAGTATTGCTACCACTGGTCCTGGTTGCTTGTAGTAGCAACGCAAATAATACCACTACTGCGTCGTCGTCGTGTCCCGCGTCGCGGGCGAGCCTCAAGTTCTATGTCATCACACACGGTCAAGCCTCAGACCCGTTCTGGTCGGTGGTCAAGAAAGGCGTTGACCAGGCAGCCCATGACATGTGTGTCACGGCCATCTATGAATCCCCCGCGGGAACTACCTTTGATGTAGTAGCGATGGCCCACCTTATTGATACGGCGGTAGCCGCGCATCCGAGCGGGTTGGTTGTTTCGATCCCGGACGCAAATGCTCTAGGTCCCTCGATTAAAGCAGCCGTTGCTGCTGGTATCCCGGTAATCTCGATCAATTCTGGCTCCGATGTCGCAAAGAGCCTGGGGGTGCTGGTTCACATCGGGCAGACCGAAGAGCAGGCTGGCATAGGTGGTGGTGAGAAAATGGGCGCTGCCGGTGTCAAACATGCTCTCTGCGTTAACCAGGAAGTTGGTAATGCCGCTCTTGAACTGCGCTGCAAAGGGTTTAAAGAAGGTCTGGCGCAGACAGGCGGCACGATAACAGAGATCGGTGTCAACCTGAGCAACCCGACGCAGACCCAGCAGACTATCGAGGCGGCATTGCAGCATGATCCTTCGATTGATGGCATTCTGACACTTGGTCCTACGGGCGCATCACCAGCCATCAAAGCGTTGCAGGACCTGAACAAGCTGGGGCAGATCAAACTGGCTACCTTTGACCTTTCATCTGATGTGCTGAATGCGATCAAGAACGGTCAGATGCTGTTTGCCATTGACCAGCAGCAATATCTCCAGGGATATCTGCCAATCGTCCTGTTAACGTTGTATGCGACGAATCTCAATACCATTGCGAACGACATTCTCCAGACCGGCCCTGGTTTCGTTACATCGGCAAACGTAACCCAGGTCATCAAATTGACGGCTGACGGGACGCGCTAGCAACACAGTGGGATGTAAGAGCGGCTCGTAGAATTGCTCGTTTTCAAATGGGCGCTCTTACATTCCAGTGGAGGGAAATATGAGTGTAATCACAGGTGAGCGCATAGCGCGGGCCAATCCTTTCCGCCGACTTCTTGTGCGCCCGGAAACGGGAGCTGTTGCCGGTTCGATTGCCGTGTGGATTTTCTTCGCTCTCGTCGCGGGAAGCAGTGGTTTTGTGTCATCCAGAGGAGTATCGAGTTATCTGAGCGTCTCGGCTGAACTGACCATTCAGGCAGTGCCAGTTGCTTTGCTCATGATCGGCGGCGAATTCGATCTCTCGGTTGGTTCGACGGTTGGCGCAACCGGCATGCTGATTGCAATTTTAACAACCCAATATGGCTGGAATATCTGGGCGGCGATTGTCGCATCTCTGATTTTTGCCGTACTCATTGGCCTGTTGAATGGGTATCTGGTGCTACGAACCGGTCTGCCATCCTTTATTGTCACGCTTGGTACATCGTATATTCTGCTTGGCGCAACCACCGGGCTGACTGTGGTGTTGACTGGATTGACTGTCGTTAGCGGCATTGACCAGGCACCGGGATACAGCTCTGCGCATGCCATTTTCGCAACCGCGCTAGGAGGTGGTCAGCAATACCCCGTTGAAATTCTCTGGGCGCTGGCGCTGGTGGTGCTTGCGACATGGTTGTTGCTGGGAACTTCATTTGGTAACTGGATATTCGGTGTAGGTGGTGATGCCAACGCGGCACGCAATATTGGCGTACCGGTTGTCCGCGTGAAGCTTCTCCTCTTTGTCGGTACGGCAGTTGGTTCCTGTTTGCTGGCTATTATCCAGGTGACGTCCTTCACCAGCGCCGACGTTCTACGCGGGCAAGGAAATGAGTTCTACGCCATTGTCGCGGCAGTCATAGGTGGAGTACTGCTCACCGGCGGATATGGTTCGGCAATCGGCGCTATGTTCGGGGCTTTGGCCTTTGGCATGGTTGAAGAGGGCATCGTTTTCGCGGGAGTAGATGCTGACTGGTACAAGGCCGTGGTGGGAG
>DATGJV010000531.1:0-5282 GCA_035295005.1 Ktedonobacteraceae bacterium
CGAGGGCGTTGCCTCGGTTGATGAATCGGCAATTACCGGTGAGTCGGCCCCTGTCATCCGTGAGAGCGGCGGCGACCGTAGCGCCGTCACGGGCGGAACTCGCGTCCTCTCCGACTGGATCGTCATGCAAATTACCGCGAATCCTGGTGAGACGTTTCTTGACCGCATGATTGCGCTGGTCGAGGGAGCAAAACGGCAGAAGACTCCAAATGAGATTGCATTGAATATTCTGATTGCCAGCTTGACGATCATTTTCGTGCTGGTGGTCGTTACACTCGAACCCTTCGCCATCTATTCGGGACAGGCCGTCTCGATTACGACGCTCATTGCCCTCCTGGTCTGCCTGATACCCACCACGATTGGCGGACTGCTTTCCGCTATCGGTATCGCGGGTATGGATCGCATGGTGCAGCGCAATGTGCTGGCAATGAGTGGACGTGCCGTGGAGGCCGCCGGAGACGTAGATGTGCTGCTGCTCGATAAGACCGGTACCATCACACTTGGCAACCGGCAAGCCAGCAGATTTGTGCCGCTTGAAGGCGTGGATGAGCGCGACCTGGCACAGGCTGCGATGCTCTCAAGCCTCTCTGATGAAACTCCAGAGGGGCGCTCCATCGTCGCCCTTGCCAGAGAGCGATATGGATTAACAGAAGGCATACCCGCATCTGCAACCTTCATCCCGTTCTCCGCGCAAACACGCATGAGCGGCGTAGACCTGGACGGCGCAAGCATGGGTAACGGTAATAATGGAACGTCAGAAGTGCATACCATTCGCAAGGGTGCCGGTGATTCAGTTGCCGCCTATGTCGCGGAACACGGCGGTGCGAAGAATGCCGCGCTTGAGGAGATAGTGAGCGGCATTGCCCGTGCTGGTAGCACTCCCCTCGTCGTCGCTGAGACCACTGGCAGTAATGGAATAGGGGAGAAGGCACGTGTCCTGGGCGTTATAGAACTCAAAGACATTGTGAAAAGTGGTATGCGCGACCGCTTCGAACAGTTGCGGCGCATGGGTATCCGCACAGTCATGATTACCGGAGACAATCCCCTCACTGCTGCTGCCATCGCGAAAGAGGCGGGCGTGGACGATTTCCTGGCCCAGGCGACGCCAGAGACCAAGATGAAGCTGATAAAAGAGCAGCAGATGGGCGGACGCATGGTCGCCATGACCGGTGACGGCACCAACGACGCTCCCGCTCTTGCGCAGGCTGATGTGGGTGTGGCGATGAACACTGGCACGCAAGCGGCGAAAGAGGCGGCCAACATGGTTGATCTCGACTCGAATCCAACCAAGTTGATCGAGGTGGTTGAGGTGGGCAAACAGCTTCTCATTACTCGTGGGGCGCTCACCACCTTTAGTATTGCCAACGATGTTGCCAAGTACTTCGCCATCATCCCGGCGGCGTTCGCTATCACCTACCCGCAGTTAAACGCGCTCAATATCATGAAACTGGCAACGCCACATAGCGCCGTGCTTTCCGCGGTGATTTTTAACGCGCTCATCATCATACTCCTGATACCCGTTGCGTTGCGCGGCGTCAAATATCGTCCAATTGGAGCAGGTGCCTTGCTGCGCTGGAACTTGCTGATCTATGGTCTCGGCGGCATCATCGTCCCGTTCATTGGCATAAAACTTATTGATCTGATCTTGCAGGTGTTGCACTTGACCCTGTAAGGAGGAGACACACCATGAAAACAATTATAATGAAGTATATTCGGCCCGCGATTGTATTGACTCTGCTCTTGACGATACTAACCGGACTCATCTATCCGGGAGTCGTTACGGCATTGGCCCAACTGATTTTCCCGAATCAAGCCAATGGCAGCCTGGTGCATGCCTCAAATGGGCAGGTGATCGGCTCCGAACTGATCGGGCAGTACTGGACTTCGCCTCAGTACTTTCACGGGCGACCTTCAGCAACATCGAATCTCAATGGCACCCCGTCGCCTTATGAAGCCGACAACTCGTCAGCATCGAACCTGGGGCCAACAAATGCTACACTGGTGAAAACGGTGCAGCAGCGCGTCGCCGAAGTAAAGAAGGAGAATCCCAACGCGCCTTCTGGACCTGTACCCGTTGATCTGGTCACAGCATCGGGTTCAGGATTAGACCCCGATATCTCCGTTGCGGCAGCTCTCTATCAAGTGCCACGAATTGCGCAAATGCGCGGGTTGAGCCAGAGTACAGTTACGCAACTGGTCATGAATCATGTGACGGGACAATTTCTGGGCATCTTTGGTGAGCAGTACGTCAACGTCCTTGATTTGAATCTTGCCCTCGATGCGCTAAAATAGTAGGGGCCGATTGATCGCGCCCACCGCCGATTCATCGGCCCCGGCCCGTTTTGCCGACAGATGGCAAGAAACGTGAGAAGTGTTATGGCACGGCAACCACCTGACAAACAACATTCCGACGAGGAGCGTCCCGATCCAGAGGCGCTCCTTGAGCGGTATCATTTGCATGATCGCGACCTGGAAGAGGAAGAAGCTTCCACGTTTTCTGAGAGCGATCAAGCCAGTGCGACGTCGGTAAAAAGTGGCTATGCACACAGGCGTGGTCGGTTGCGCGTCTATCTGGGGGCTGTGGCTGGCTCAGGCAAAACGTATGCTATGCTCAATGAAGGCCATCGCCGTGAAAGCAGGGGTACAGATGTCGTCGTCGGCTACCTTGAAACACATAAGCGTCCCCAGACAGAGGCACAGCTTGGAGACCTGAAGGTTATCCCGCGCAAGAAAGTGAGTTATCGCGGGGTCACACTGGAAGAAATGGACACGGAGGCCATCATCGCTCGCCATCCAAAAGTCGTGCTGGTAGATGAACTGGCACATACCAACGTCCCCGGCTCGAAACACGCGAAACGCTATCAGGATGTGGAAGAGTTGCTCGACGCCGGTATTGACGTAGTGACAACGCTGAATATCCAGCACCTGGAGAGCCTCAATGATCTGGTCGCGAGTATCACCGGCGTGCGCGTGCGCGAAACGCTGCCTGACCGCATCCTGGATGCGGCGGACGAGGTGGAACTCATTGATATCTCGCCATATGCCCTGCGCCAGCGCATGAAACACGGCAACATCTATCCGCCCGAACGCATCGAAGCAGCACTGCACAACTTCTTCCGTGAGGGTAATCTGACAGCGTTACGGGAACTGGCATTGCGACGTACCGCCGAGAAGACCGAAAACCAGTTGCAGCAGTACATGACCGATCATCATATCAGCCAGCTCTGGCCGGCCAGTGAGCGGGTACTGGTCGGATTTGATCATCGTGTACATACACGGCAGGTGTTACGCGATGCGTGGCGGCTTGCGCATGGGCTGCACGCCGATCTGATCGCCATCTCTATTCAACCCGAAGGCTATCTTGCACTCACCAGTAAACTCATCGGTATCCTCAAATATGGGCGTGATGCGGGGCGACAGCGAGAAGTTGCCCGCAAACGGCTGGAAGAACACATTGTGCTGGCCGAAGACCTCGGTGCTGAGGTGATACGTATGCAGAGCAAAGACATTGCCAGGACGCTGGTCGAGGTTGCACGCGAGCGCCAGATTACACAAATCGTGCTGGGTCAGCCCGCCCGCAGCCACTGGGAAGAACTCCTGCGCGGCTCTATCATCAATCGTCTCTTGCGTCTGAGTACGGATGTTGATATTCATCTTGTACCGCGAAGCCGGGAGAACGACGATGAATAAGGGCTGGTATAAAGACGGCACAACCGGCATTATACCAGCCCTTATGATACTAATTCAACGACCGGTATGAGCGTACTAATTCCAGGGCTTCCAGCACCTGTATGATATCCTGGCAAACATCATCCATGATGTGGGGAAGCCATTCCTCCGGGTGAGGATTATCGGGGACTATCTCTTGTTGCTCATCGTCTTCTTCGCTGTTGTCCCGGTGACGCCGCGAAGATGCATGTCCATTCTGCGAAGGACGTTCTTCGAGCAGGCCACGCATCCCATCGGGATGCCAGATGGGCAACTCGACGCGCTGTTGCAACGTAATAGCCTCCGGTTGCAATCGCTGCTCATGCAGTTCCATTGAGACACCAGGGCGCGTCTCGATGGCGCGACTGCTATGCTCGCTGGCTCGCATTTTGAGCATCTGCATTAAGGAGAGCAGCGTGGCTTCAGAGATGGTTGCTGCCGTCCCATTGAGGTTCAGGCTATACGAGAGATCAAGGACTAGAGGCGGAATATCGCGAGTGTGCAGGTGCGGACAATCCTCGCCCGGCTCGTGAAAGAAATCGCAGACCCCCGTTGGCCCTTCTAGCGAAAGCGCGGTATCAAGGGTACTCCAGGTGAAGGAAATGGTGCAGGCGCTTTGCTGCTCCGATTCATCGCAGGGGCCAGTGTGGCAGGTGCAAGCAAATTCGCGTTCCAGTGTACGTCCATTCATCCAATATTCGGGATGTGTCACGAGCGCCACGTCCGCCGCGGCTTTGAGAAAGCACCCGGTCACATCTTCATAGGTGAGCATATCAAAAACTCCTCGCCGCCCATCGTGCAATTCAACCCTGATGGTGTGTGTGTCACGGCGTGTCTCTATATTACCGATAGAAGAGGGATTGTGTCAAGTGGGACTTGACAAACCGAACATTATAATTTATTATTCTTACACGATCAAAAAAATTTAATCATTAGGAAATACTTAATGCAAGAACGTCATGAGATAGATTCAATAGAACAACTGCGAGCAATCGCCGACGCTTTGCGTATGCGTATCATGGATGCTTTGACAGAGCAGTCTATGACGGTAACGCAACTGGGAGAAATGCTGGGTGAGGCACCGGCGAAAATTCACTATCATGTGCGCGAGTTAGAGAAAGTGGGGTTGGTGAAACTGGTGGAGACCCGCGAGAAAGGTGGTATTCTCGAAAAATATTACTTGCCCATCGCAAAGGATATCATTGTCTCCCCCAATTTGTTCTTGCGTGCTACACCGGATGAATCGCTGGCGGCGACGGCAGCGTGGTTTGACCAGTTGAAGGATGCTTTTCAACGAGTGTTTCGTGTGGCGATAGAGAAGAAGGAAGACCCGCCAGTGTTGCAATTAAGTTCCGCCATTCTCTATATGACCATCGAGGAAGAGCGGCAGCTTTGCCAGCAAATCAACGAAGTATTCAAACAATACGAGCAACCGCGTGGGCGAGAAGGTGAACAGGCATTTGTCAGTTCATATGTCAATTATCCACGCGATCTAGCGATGAAAGCGCCCCAGCCAGTAAACAAGTCTATACGGAATGTCTGGCTGGTTGGTACGATGCAGTTTAGCCGTTCCG
>DATGJV010000532.1:0-6779 GCA_035295005.1 Ktedonobacteraceae bacterium
GTAAATAGCCAAGCGGCACTCCGAGCAAGGCGATAACCACAATGGCGACCGTTGATGCTAAGAGTGATGTGACCAGCGATGAAATTGCAACGGGGTCGGAGAGTTGCCCTGGTACATCGTGCCAGGGCAACGTGAACAGAAGGTAGCCAATGGGGCTAACAAGGTAGAGCAGCAACAGCACTCCCAGGATGGCAAGTATATTACGTCCGGCGTTGCGGCTCATACAGATTTACCCTTTCCTCACGTATGAAAATACTGTTGTAACTGACTCGGCACCTTGCTGGAATCTCCGTTGAGGACGAAATTGGTTTGCAATAACCCACCCGCCATTAAAATCGCCTGTCCCTGTGATGATAGCAGGAAATTGGCGAAAGCGATAGCTCCTGCCGTATTCTTGCTGGTACTGGGAATGGTAATGGTATAGGCAATAGCCGCGCCAACTGTTTTTTTGCTGGTTTTCGGGTCGGTATAGCTCGCCTTAGCATAGGCGCTATTCATGCTGGGATCGCTCAGATTTATCTGGGATGGCAACGTGACGTAGGGCAAGTTTTGATCTTTGACTTCGTTAAGGTAAAAGAAACCTGCGTCAAGCTGACCGGAACCGAGGCGTGCCACCAACTCTTCTTCGGGGAAAATCTGGCTGGTATTGTTATTGCTGCCAAGTATTTTCGTGGTCAATCCTGGTTGATGATAATACTGCTCCGCCAGTTCCATCAGAATAATGGTGAAAATGCCTTTCGGGTCAAGCGCGGGATCGGTGCGACCTATGCGCATGCCTGGCTCTTGCAGCACCGAATACCACGACTTCGTGCCGTTGGCAGTTGCCTGAAAATCGGCGGCGAATTTGCTCTGTGGACTGTATCCGATGACCATCTCAGTACGGGTGAAAGTGGCATACCAGGAGACATAGTTGCCGTTGGCCGACCCCATCAACGATTTATCCACTGCGGCTGAGGCACTGATGAAAATATCGGGGGTGCGCAGGTGGCCTTTGATTTCGTTAGCAAGTGCGCTAGAGCCTTTGCCCTCACCTTGAAAAGGATAGCCCGTTGCTTGAGTAAAGGCAGGGCCTATTTTTTTCTCCATCAAGTTTACCAGCGAACCCGCGTAAAGAACCGAAACATTGCCTTTTGCTGTTGGCGTCGGGGTGCCACTGGCAGTAGTCGTTCCGCCACAGGAGGCAAACAGCATAGAAGCAAGCAAAATAAGTCCGCAACACAGGGTTGCACTATTCCGAGTATGTGAAAAGTTTGAGGATGCCCGAGCCTGGTGTTTGAAAAACATGTCTGTCTCCTCACGCTCAAATACATGGAAGTACTATAAAGTTTGTAAAGGCTCACCAGGTGAGCCTTTACTCACAGTATCCAGTACTCACTGGTTGAATAGTCAGTGATTGTTTATATTGTAAGGAAGGGAAGGTGCTTCTGTCAAGGCTGAGATGGGATATCACTCAACTTTGATGCGCAACAACCCTGGCACAAGGGTAGCGATGGCAATAGTGGCGAGTATGCAGATGGCTCCGCCGCTAATGACGGAAATCTCAGGGGTAAAGATACCGGCGACGAGGCCAGACTCGAATTGACCGAGCATGGGTCCGCCTACAACGAACATGGAGTTGACAGCCTGGATACGTCCACGGAATTCGTCGGGGGTTATCAATTGTACGACGACGCCACGCAAAATCATGCTGACCATATCCGCGGCACCTGCGCCTGCCAGGAAGATGACGGAAAGCCATAAGGGACCGGGAGCGAAACCAAAGGCAATGATGAAGAGGCCCCAGAGAATAATTGCCAGCACAATACCCAATCCCTGTCGCATAACACGCCCGATACGTCCGGTAAAAGGGGTAAGCGCGACGGCTCCAATAGAGGTGGCGGCAATCAATAGACCTAATCCTTGCGGACCGATATGTAGAATATCGCTAGCATAGACCGGCAAAAGTGCGCGAGGCGAACCAAAGAAGTTGGCGCAAAAGTCCAGTGAGAGGACTGCCAGTATGACAGGGTGGGCGCGTAAGAAACGCATACCGTCGAGCAGCGCACTGATGCCCATCTGCGGGCGTTTCTCAGCAGGGGTGCGCGGAATAGCCATCAAGAGTAGCGAGCCAATGACCACGAAATAGGAAATGACATCAATCCAGTACGTGTCGGCGACACCTGACCAGCCAATTACGAAGCCGCCCGCCGTTGGGCCAATAATAAAGGTAAGCTGCATCATTGCCATACTGAGTGAAAGCGCATCCTTCATACGTTCGCGAGATACTAACGAGGGAATAATGGCCTGGCGTGTGGGAAATTCAAAGGCCGAAATGCTAGCTGAGACCAGCACGACGGTGTAAATAATGAACATGTTGATGATGTGGTAAATTGTGCAAAGCGCCAGCACGGCTGATGTCGAGGCCATCACTACTTCAACAATCAAGAGCATCTTGCGGCGGTCAAACACATCAGCAAAGACGCCTCCAACCAATGAAAAAACCAGGCGTGGGATGGCCTGCACCAGTCCGACAAGACCAAGCGCGATAGCAGAATGTGTCAGAATGTATACTTGCCACGCGACGGCAACAACTTGCATCTGTGTGCCAGCCGAAGAAATAAGTTGTCCCCAGAATAAGAGAGCATAGTTCCGTTCACGCAAAACACCCCACGCGCTACGATGTTCGGCAGTTGTAACGGCGTTGGAAACGGCGAACGGGGCTTGATTGATATCAGCAGAATCGGTTTCGTCCTGCGGTTCGATTTTCATATGTACCTGGATGGTTCCTTGACGATAAAGTCGGATAAGTGTTACTTTACAAAGTATACCATACTGTTTGCTTCATTCATGAGGAAAACGTGAGCAAGAAAGAGACCGATTTATGGCCGACGATGTCTTCAAGTATCACCACGGGTACTCTATTGGAGTGGGGGCTGTCGTGGTGTGTGATGCCAGAGTACTACTTGTTCGGTTGCTCCAGGGCGAGGGCAAAGGAGAGTGGGCGATTCCTGGCGGGTTTGTCGAACCAGAGGAGACAATTGATCAGGCTGTCCACCGGGAACTGTGGGAAGAAACGGGAATCAAAGCGGAATTAAAGGGACTTGTGGCTGCACGTAGCAGAGTAAGTAGCAATGAAAACAGTGCTTATTTTGTCTTCCTTATGCAAGCTCCCGATGAAGATACCCATGCCGATAGGCTTGAAGTGGCTGAGGCCCGTTATTTTACGCTGGATGAAGTTCAGAACTTATTCTCCTTGCGAGTATTGAGCCGAATCGTGGTGACTCGTGTCTTAGAGGGGAAGGTGAACCCCCTGTTGTATCATCCTCATCCCAATTTCTCGCCCGATGAATTTGTACTCTACGTGTGAGAACGCATCTAATTTTTACTCCGCTAAATTCCGCCGCGAAAGTTGTCCCAAAAAGGATAGTTCAACCCTCTTTATTTATGATGGTCACAGGTAGTGGTCATAATGATAAGATATCTCTAGAGATAAGGAAAGAAGATATGACAAAAAAATCTCAAGTTCCGCAGTTTGTGCATATAGGAAATATTCTGACGACGACCCTTTTGCGTGCCGGCTTCAAGATCGTAGGACCTCGGAACTATCCCATGTACCTGCTAACGGTGCGTGGGCGCAAAAGTGGGCTGCCACGCACCGTTCCGATAGTAACGCTTGAACAGAATGGGCAGCGATACCTCATCTCACCCTATGGAATCGTAGATTGGGTACGTAATCTGCGGGCAGCCGGAGAAGCCACTCTTACACGTGGGCGTCGTACTGAAACTGTCAACGCAATAGAACTGCCTCCCAATGAGGCAGCACTCATTTTGCGGGCAGATATCAAGCGCAACCCCTTTGCTCGCTATTATGGTGTCACCGCGGAATCTCCCCTGGAGGATTTTGAGCGTGCGACGACCAGCCATCCGATGTTTGTCTTGCAGTCTCCTCTAGTTCAGAAGGGGCAGGAAGCGACTGGGGCATCACGGGAGACACCGCAAGCTGAGCGGGAAGAGAGGAAACAGAGTGGAATCCTTTGAAACCTATCGTTCCTACCTCTTTGCCATAGCCTATCGGATGCTTGGGAGTGCGATGGACGCTGAGGACATGGTGCAGGAGACCTACCTGCGCTACCAGACCACGCCCCCTGAAACTATTCGCTCGCTCAAAGCCTATCTTACGACGATCATCACGCGCTTATGCATGGATCAACTCCAGCTTGCACGCCGGAAGCGAGAAACATACATAGGTCCGTGGCTGCCGGAGCCGATCAGGACGGAAGAGGTTGCTGAAGCGGCCGATCCAGAGAAGCGTGTCGAGACGGAGGAATCCATCTCGCTGGCGTTCCTGATGCTGCTGGAGCAGCTCCAACCGTTCGAGCGAGCGGTCTTCCTGCTACGCGAGGTCTTCGAGTATGACTTTTCCGAGATTGCCACGATGCTTGACAAGAGTGAGGCAGCGTGTCGCCGCTCCTTCAGCCGGGCGAAGCTCCATCTGCGTGAACACCGGCCACGCTTCCCGGCCTCTCCCCAGACCCACAGGCAACTGCTTAGCGGGTACTTCCAGGCGGTGCAGATGGGCGAGATGGCCCCGTTGATGAACCTCCTCTCCGAAGATGTGGTTCTGTGGGCTGATGCCGGTGGGAAAATCAAGCAGGCTGCGCTACGTCCGATTCGCGGGCGCGATGCGGTGGCACGCTTTAGCCTGGGAACAAGACGATTCTGGCCGGCGAACTCTCGTGTCGAGCAAGCGGAAATCAACGGTCAAACTGCCCTGATTATCTACGCTGGCGAACATGTATTCTCCGTCCTGACCATTGAAGTGGAGCAGGGGCGTATTCAGGCGATTCGCATTATTGCTAACCCCGAAAAACTGGTACGGGTGTGAAGAGATAGGAATTTTTTATGCCACATTTAGATTGTCAGGTAAGACAGGCAAAAGAGAGCGATTCAGATGAATTAGCTCGACTCAACTGGGATTTTTCCACGGAAGAGCAGCGAGCGAATGAACACAGCTTTGAAATGTATGCTGCCAGCTTTGATCAATTCTTGCAGTCCGCTTTGCAAAGCGGGAACTGGATAATATGGGTGGCGGAATATGAACAGAGGCTTGTGTTCATGGCATATGTTCAAATCATACATAAGGTGCGACGGCCTGGCAGAAGTGGTAGTAGACAATATGGGTATGTAACGAACGTATTTACTGAAGCGCCACTGCGCAGTCAAGGGATTGGTACAGCCGTATTCGAGCGCATAATTGATTGGGCCAAATCGCAGCAACTAGAATTTCTTGTACTCTGGCCGAGCGAAGCCAGCATCCAGTTCTACCAACGATCAGGTTTTATGCGCAGTCCTGATGCGTTGGAGCTATCGCTTTCAGAGGATTAATATAAGATTACCCTCCTCAGCCAGGCGCACAGGCATCTTGCAACCGGCCTGAAAGTTCAGACTCCGCGGACCCGATCAATAATAGCCTCCGCCATCGCTCGATCCACGGACTCGCCGCGCCACGCCACGTGTTGGTCGGGGCGCACGAGGAGCAACGAGACACCGTAGAGTTCCTCGAGTGTCTGGCCGCGTAGCTCGATCACGGTTAACGGCACACCATGGGCTGCTGCGGATTCGACGAGAGGAATCAGCAGTTTCACTTGAAATTGTATAGCCTTCCGGGACGTTCACGACTAGTCATGATGATTGAGAAATTGCGCAATGCCTCGCTCGCCTACAACCATCTCTATGCAGCAGCCGATGTACCCAAAGATGCAGAGCGTCTCGACCGGGAACATCGCGAGATTCTTGCCGCCTGCCAGGCAAACGACCCGGTTCGTGCTGCCAGTGCTGTGCGCCACCATATTCAACAAACCATTGCTCATGTCAAGAATTTGCTTGAACAGGGTAGGGAAGCATGAAGAAGAAAGGAATAGTACGTATGTCTGAAGCAATTGCAATCACACAGGTCAAGGTGTTTGATGGCAAAGGGTTGACCGAGGAACGCACGGTGGTCATTGACAAAGGGGTCATCTCTGATGCAACGACGGCTGAGAGGACGGTTGATGGTCAGCATGGGACGCTTCTGCCCGGCTTCATCGATTCTCATGTCCATCTAATGAATGTTGCTGCTCTAGAGCAAGGGACGCAGTGGGGCTGTACGACGATGCTTGACATGGGGTCGCAATCTATGGCGTTGACCAATTCGCTCCGTCATCGCACAGGATTAGCTGATATCCGGGGCGCAGGAAACGTTGCCAGCGCCCCAGGAGGCTTCCAGACGACTCGCATGGGCTTTCCTGCTTCGAGTGCGGTGACAGGCCCTACTGATGCGGGTCGCTTTGTAGCTGAGCGCGTTGCGGACGGGGCTGATTACATTAAAGTGATCGTTGAGGATCCTCGCATCATGGGTTCCGCGGCGCTTGACGTGGCAACCATTGCTGCAATTGTTGAGGCGGCCCATCAGGCGGGTCTAAAAGCAATCGCGCATGTCACTACGTTGGCCGCGCTCACGAATGCTGCTGATGCCGGGGTAGATATCCTCACACATGTTCCCATTGATGCAGATGTGGATGAAAAACTGGCGGTCGCAATTGCAAAGCGAGGGATCGTGTCAGTGCCGACGTTGACCATGATGCGAGGAACGGCAAGCGTGGCGGCACACCTCCCAACGCATGCTGGTAGCAGAGTTGATTATGCTCATGCCCGCTCAACTGTGACAGCGTTTCACAGGGCATCCGTCACAATCCTGGCGGGGACGGATGCGCATCAAGCACCTGCTACACCCGCGAATACAGTCCCTACTCCGTTCCTGG
>DATGJV010000533.1:0-6139 GCA_035295005.1 Ktedonobacteraceae bacterium
TATTGGCGTATTCGTCCCCTTAAACGTTCTCATCCTGCTGAGCTTGTTTGTGCTGGGTGGAGGTCATGCGCCCACTGCTGTCGTTATGAACGATACTGGCCCATATGCGCAACAGTTTTATACCGCGATGGATCACGCCCATTCGTTCAGTTTGCAGAAAGCCAGCGCCAGCCAGGCAGAACAACTTATTCAAGAGGGACATATCGTCGCGGTCGTGACAATTCCGGCGAATTTTGATACGCAGGTGCGGCAAAACCAGCCGGTACAGGTCGGGGTACAAATCAATAATCTTAACACCGACTTTACAAACGATATTCGCCGTGCGGTTCCGCTCTCGATTACATCGTTTTATGCGAAAGCGTATCCCAATGTTGTTACAATCACGCCCAACGAGATAGATCAATATACTCAGGATACCGATTACATCCCATACCTGTCCGTTTCTATCCTGGTCATTGGTTTTATGATCGGCGGATTACTGCAAGCTGGGACATCTTCATCGCGAGAGTGGGAGAAAGAAACGATTAAAGAGCTGCTGCTCTCGCCCGCGCCGCGCTGGGCGATGCTTGCCGGCAAGATGCTGGGCGCATTCGTGATGGGTTTAGCCTCAACTATCGCGGTGCTGCTTGTACTCATTTTTGTTGTGGGAGTCTATCCGGTCAACTGGGGCGAGGTGATTGGTTATAGTATTCTCTGTTTGATCATTTTCATTGCGCTGGGCATGTTGCTTGGTACATTGATAAAACAACGCCAACCCGTTGTGGCTCTGGCATTTGGCACATCAATCCCATTGTTTTTCTTGAGCGGTGCCTTTGGCCCAATCTCGTTTGAGGTACCGGTCATCCAGGGATTGGCGCAAATTTTTCCCGTATACTACGCGATTGTGCTGATGCAGCACGCTTTCCATAACTTTTCGCTCAACACGTATGGTATACAGGTGAACGTGCTGGTGTTATGCGCTTACGCGCTGGGATTACTCTTACTGGCAACTCTCGCCTTGCGGCGCAGTACGCTTGCTCATTGAACCATAGAACCGAGGAATACGATGTTTCTAGCTTTTTTACGCACTATCTGGACGGTGATGCGCAAAGATATTCGCATCTGGTTGCGGCAACCCGCCAATATCGCTGCGACAGTTGTACCGCCGATTGCCTTCTTGCTTGTCGAGGCATTAGGGGCGGCAGCCGTTGGTCGCAGTCCAGTAGCATTGGTGCGACTCGATAACGGCCCAAAGGGGGCTGAGATGGCACAGATTTTTCACAATGCCGACGTGTTCCGCATCACCGATGCCACGCCACAGCAAGCACAAAATCTGTACAATACTATTCAGGTCGTCGCGATTATCACTATTCCTGCGAACTTCACACAGAATGTGGATGCTCACGCAAGCGCACCCATCACTGTTACCGTCAATAATCTCAATCTTGACTTCACCAACGATATCCGCCGCTCCGTACCGGATGCGATCACGCAATTTTATCAGGCTGAAGGGAGCGGCAGCCCGATCAAAATCACCTTGCATGAGCAAAATTTGCGCAGCCAAGATGTGCAGATTTTCGAGTATAGCGTCCTGCCCACCATCGTTCTGCTCCTCACCATCGGAGGTCTAATTACTGGCGGTCTCGCGGCAGCCCGTGAGTGGGAGACGCACACGGTCAAGGAATTGCTGCTCTCGCCAGCCACACGCACTGCCATGATTCTTGGCAAAGTGCTGGCCGGTTTCGCGACAACGTTCATTCTGGGAACGCTGGTACTGGTGCTGGCGTATTTGTTGGGCTGGATACATCCAGCAGGCATCTACTGGCTCACATCGCTGGCAATTATTGCCCTGGTCTCGCTCTTCAGTGCCGGTTTAGGGGTTGCCGTGGGGGCGCTCATCCAACGTATCCAGCCGGTTATTGCTGTTTCGATTAATGTGGCGTTGTACTTGTTCTTTCTGGCGGGAGGTATCGGCGTCCTGGCGTTTGAGCCGCTGTTCCTGCAAAATATCGCCGCCTTCGTTCCGCTGACCTACGGCAACCACGCGCTGGAACAGGCCGTCTTCTACAATTCGATGGATCAACTGGGACGCGATTCGCTGATTCTAGGAGCTTGCGCTGTAGCAACTGTTTGCCTGGGTATCTATGCTATGAGACGGGGTATTGCCCGGTAAAGGATAGTCAATCATATGGCCGGTATAACATGGCTCAGAGAGCCATGTTATACCGGCCATATGATTGATAGTGTATTCGGATTGTCAGGAATTCTCGTGTTTTTGACGGCGGTGATAGATACCTGCCGGGGTACGGAATGCTACATTGAGACGGTTCCATGAGTTGATGGCATTAATCGCAAGAGTGAGATTTGCCAGTTCCTCATCAGTGAAATGAGGATGGACTCGCTCATAGACCTCATCGGGAACGTGGTCGGCGGCCACCAGCGTGATGGCCTCGGTCCATTCGAGAGCCGCACGTTCGCGGTCGCTGTAAAAAGGTGCCTCTCTCCACGCAGAAAGCAGATAGAGGCGCTGCTCACTCTCACCTTCGGCGCGAGCATCCTGTGTGTGCATATCCAGACAAAAAGCGCAGCCATTGATCTGCGAAGCTCGTGTCTCAATAAGCAAAAGGAGAGAACGCTCTAAACCGCAATGTTGTACATACTCCTCAAGCTTCAGCATCGCCTGAGAGACTCCCGGCGCGGCCTTAGCGTAATTTAAACGGGCATTCATAGATTCCTCCTTAATTCACTAAACCCCAGGGTTTTGCGCGACGGCGGGCTTTGTTAGCTTCCTGGGAATTGCCCAGCGCCTCGTAGACATCGGCTTTGAGCGTCCAGGCGCGAGCATAACTGCGATCGTTTTCGGTGGCCTCGTTAAGCGAGTCGAGGGCGGCGCGATTATGCCCCAGGCGAATAAGCGCCTCGGCTTTATTGCACCATGCAACAGCGCTGTGCGGAATGATTAACAGCGCACGGGTATAGGCTTCGACCGCACCCGCGAAGTCGCGCAGGGTGGTGCGAGCATTGCCCAGTCCGTTCCATGCCTGGAAACTTTTTGAATCGTAGGTCAGCGCCTGTTCGTAGGATATCAGAGCTTCTTCGGGCATATTCATATCTAACTGCGCATCGGCTTTGCCGTTCCAGGCGGCTACATACTGTGCATCAATTTCCAGCGCACGCTCGAAGTGTACCAGAGCTTGCTGGTAGCGTTGCAAGCGATTGAGAACCAGACCGGCGCTGACCCAGACGATAGGATTTTCGGGTTCAATTTCAGTAGCCCGTTGATAGGCTTCCATAGCCTTTTTGTAGTTTCCCTGATTGTAGAGCGTTGTACCCTTGCCGTTCCATGCATAGAAGTTGAGCGGGTCCATACGCAGCGCCTCCTCGTAAGCTTGCAACGCTTGCGAATAGAGTTGCTGTTTACGCAACTGATCGCCTTCAAGGCATTTTTCACGCACACTACTGGTATTCGGCGGTGTTTTGCGCACGGCTTGCACTCTGCCCGACGCATCGCCGACTTTGCTGTTCGCTGGCGATTGGGGTGGGTTGGCTATGTGACGTACTGCCGGGGTACTTCCACTGGCAAGCCGGTTGGCAGCTGGGGTAATACGCGCCTTTGACCCTGACTGACATGCCGTATCGAACGCTTGCATAAATTCAAGCATATCCGGGTGGCGGTCTTCTGGTCGCGAGGCAAGCGCACGCAACACAACCCTATCCATTGCCTGGGGAAGCGTAGTGTTCAAGGTTGACGGTGCGGGAATGGCATTGCCACCATCCAGAGGGTGATAGCCGGTCAACATTTCGTAGAGAATGACGGCACAACCATACTGGTCTCCGCGTGGATCAACGACGCCGCTTGTTTGCTCCGGTGCCATATAGCCTACCGTTCCGCGTACTGTGATTGTTTTTCCAACACGTGCGCCTGGCTCCAGTGAGCGAGCAATGCCAAAGTCTGTGATGACCAGACGGGCATCTTCCTGGTGGATGAGGATATTCTCCGGCTTCATATCGCGATGAATAATCGGGCGTGGTCGGGTATGTGCATAATACAGCGCACCGGCTAGCTGGTGAAAATTCTTTGTTGTTTCAGCGGCAGGTAAAGGGCCATTGGCTGCCGCAAGCCGATTGCGCAGAGAACCGGCGGTATACAGGGGCATGACCAGGAAGACGCTGGGGCCATCTTTGCCATAATCAAGCACCGGCGCAATATTGGGGTGATCGAGCGTCGCCGCGATACGCGCTTCGCGTAGAAAATTTTCCTGTTCGGTGGGCGTTGTTTTACTCGGCAATAGTACTTTTATCGCGATACGACGCGCAAGATTTCTATCTATGCCATAAAAAACGGCTGCGTAGCCACCTTTACTAATCAGCGCATGAACCACATAGCGTCCAGCCAGTGCCGTGTTTAATAACGGTAACGCGCACGCCCGACAAAAGAGTTCGCTATCTCGATTTTCATAGCCACAATCAACCTGATCGGCGCAGCGTCGCACGGTAAACTCCTTCAAGCTCTCGGTTTGATGAAATGTGTGGGCATAATGATGCTTTGAATGATGAAACCCGTAGGGGCAAAATTAATTTGTCAATATGCATTATTCCGCCAGCATTTCTGTGTGTACAAGCATTATACAACACAAATTACAAGGATTATGCAAGAGGAAGGAAATCATTTTCAGATAATGCCGGAAACTCAAGATTTTTTCGCCTCAAGCGAATTTGCCCATTCCTGGCAAGAAACAGCTTCTTGCAAACGCCCTAATTTTTCAAGTACAACCGCTTTATTATGCCAGGCATCGGGCTCCTCCGGCGCGAACGACGTTGCCTGATCGAGCGCCGCCAGCGCCTCCTCAAGACGACCAAGCGCGAAGAGCGAGAGTCCTTTATTGTTCCAGGCCGCGATATAGTGCGCATCCACCGCCAAAGCACGGTCGAAGGCAGCTACTGCTTCTGTATGCTGTCCCAATTCGTGCAGTAGACTGCCCTTGTTATACCATGCCGAAATCAGGCCATCATCGTAATCTAGAGCATGGTCATAGGATTCTAATGCATCATCAAACATACGCAGTGCTGCGAGTACGTTGCCGCGATTGTACCATGCACCTGCCAGCGTCGGATCATGGGTGAGGGTATGATCGTAGTCGGCAAGGGCCTCCGGGTAACGCCGCAAGTCGCGCAAATCGTTGGCCTTATCGAACCAGACAGTTGCATTCTCCGGTGCAAGCATGCATGCATGTTCATGAACAGGTAAAGCCTGCTCTGGAGCTTTCAAGCGGCGCAGGATATTGCCCTTCGTATCCCACAACATGGCATTGTTGGCATCAATATCGAGGGCGCGATTGATAGCAATTAAGGCTTCATCATAGCGTTGAATGACATAAAGGGTATCACTCATGGCTTGCCAGATGACGCTCTGGGTCGGGTCAAGCACGAGGGCGCGATCAAATGCTGCCAGCGCCTCTTCTGGCCGATTGAGCTCAGCCAGTGTCATACCGCGTCCGCTCCAGGCGAAGACGAAGTTCGGATCATGGGCAAGCGCCTGGTCATAACAATACATCTCTTCTTCGAAGCGGCGAAGTTCATGAAAGATACTTGCCCGCGAATTCCATAAATCGGGATCATTGGGTCCAAGCGAAAGTGCGTGGTCTATTGCCAGAAGCGCCTCTTCGGGACGCCCTAACATGAGCAACGTCGCGCCTTTTCCACTCCACGCCTCGACCAGTACCTCATTCTGGTTGAGAAGCTCTTCATATTCACGCAGAGCCTCTTCATACTGCCCAAATTCATAGGCGCGATTTGCTGCCGTGAGATTATCATGCAAGGGTGCCAGTGCAGGTTCCTGCTGTCCCTGTTGCATGAGTTGCCAGTGAGTTTCTGAAGGCTGCTGCCTCCCAGATTGCACTTCATTCTCCTGAACTTGCCCGCCTTTGGGAACAGCGGGTCGAAGTTGAGTCAGCATATCTTCATCATCGAAAAATTCATCGGGTATGGGTGTTCGTGGATGGTCCCGCTTACCGTCATAAGCAACAGCCCCAGCCGAATGTGCTGTTGTTGACCATGTCTGCGGAAATGCCACCTCTTGCAAGGTTCGCGCAGACAGCTCACCATTGGATTGTGGCGGGTCACTATGAACTCGCGTTTTGAAGAGGCGGGAATCAGACAC
>DATGJV010000534.1:0-4138 GCA_035295005.1 Ktedonobacteraceae bacterium
GGCAACAATACCCGCACCTTGCATACCTATTGAGAGACTGTCCGTTCCTTCGTGATACGCCGCTGGGAAAAAGGGGCAGCCGGGAGGTACACACGCCAGCATAGCGAAACGAAAATTGCCAAAACCCTCCTCCGTCTCACCCGCTAACCGCTTCATTACCTGAGCAGTGGGTATTGCCGCTTCGGCACGCAAACCATGCTCAAGATCGGCCAGTTGGACGCTGGCGTTCAACACACTCGTCTCTGCTATAAGGTCAGCTAACAGGTCAACGCGCTCAAGTGGGAACTCTGGCTCGGCTGCAAGAGCTGGTCCAAGCGAGCAAAAACCTATTGCCGCGTTATCCAACATCCCTTGCAATTCGCGTGCATACTTGCGCAGAGCCAGCGAAGGCCATTCCCCCAAATCCGCAAAAAGCGGGCGTGTCGAGAGCCGTACTGTCTGCACCTCGTATCCTGCCTCAGTAAAACGTGTTTGAGCTGTCTGCAAATATTGAGCGGCATCTGAAATGACTTTTGACGTTAGTGGGTGCGCATCGGCAATACCAAGCGTCAGAGTGCGTATTAGTGGCGTGTACATGGACGTATTCCTCACATTTCCTATATCAATTGACCTGAATGATGTTTCCCTGCTATTATAGAGCAACAGACAAGCAACAAAGGAAGCGATGGTGGCAAATGGCACAAATAACAACCGATCATGCCTGTTTTCTGTGCGCGTTAGACTCCCATCCTTGCACTGTACCACAGGTAGAGGGCCGTATTCTCAGGGCCTACGAGGGGAACGCCAACGGCGATATCCTTCCCTTCGTGACGCTTGATACTGGCACAGTACTGGTCTCTCTTTTGCTCACAAGATATTACCACAACCTTGTGAAGGGACTGAAAGCCGTGGGTAGCGCAGTGAAAACGCTCAAATTGCGCGTCTATCACCTGCCCCAGGCACCCACAATAGAGGAGTACAGGGGACGCCCGCTGCATCGCTATAGCGCCAATGCCTATACTCTGGTAGTATTAGAGCCGGATAGCGTCCTTAATATCACCGATCTCAATCAGGCCGAATACTGCGCCCGCCAGTACCTGCTGAACCAGCTTGTGCCGTCTACCACCTCCGCCGCGACCGTGCGCGGCAACCTTGTCCATAGCTGCTTCAAAGAACTGCTCAAAGAACATGATCGCGGCGAACTGATGAATGGACACGCACAACAGAAGTATGAAACGCCACTGGAGATGCTGCAACGTCACCTGCAAGAAGCATTGAAGAACAGCAGCATTGACCTGGCGGTATCCAATATCTCTGGCGAAGCATTACGCGAAGACGTTGCGCCACACCTGGAAAGCCTCGCGACATGGTTCCAGAATCAACGTGCGACGTTATGGGATATGCCCGCCGGGTATGAAGATGGGCAGCAGAGCAATAATTCGGTGCGGGCCGAGACATTTCTGTTAGCCCCTGAAATCGGCCTTCGGGGAAGGCTGGATGTCTTCTGGCAACAATCGGGACGCCAACGCTTGCTCGAATTGAAAACCGGCGGTGCCAGAGGCAATCTGCCCAAAACCGACCATCGCTGGCAAGTACAGGGCTATCATGCGCTGCTGACAGTGCGGCGGGATAGTACAATGAAAAAAGCGATGGCAACCCTGCTCTATAGCGGTACGCCCGGCGAGGCACAGGCATTCGGCATCCCATTCACCGTCAAAGAACTGCACCGCGTGATTGAGACGCGCAACACTCTCGTTCTCAGCCATGTCACCGGCATTCCTCCCGCGCCTCCGGGACCATCACGTTGCACAAAATGCTCCATGTTGCATCAATGCCAGCAGATTTCAGCCCTGCTTGACTGGCAAGCACCTGAACCAGCTACAGGCATTAAGCTCCCGGAGACAGCGAAGTCAGAAGCCAACGGCAACAATACTGAACAGTCCATCAACGATGACATAACGCAACCTGTCTACCTCTATACGGCTGAAGACCGCGAGTTCTTCGCGAAATTTTACACCCTGCTACGTCTGGAAGGACGTGCCAGTGAGCAACAACAGGCATTGCTCTGGCAAGAGAGCGTAGAAGAACGCATGCAACGCGGAGTCTCCATTCGCAATTTGCAACCGCTCGGCCCACCGGAGCCAACGGGGCAAGGCGAATGGCTACAAACCTTTGGCTGCGAAAACACGTCGGAACTACGCGAGGGTGATGCAATCTTGCTGAGCGACGGCAATCCCATCACCGGAGCCGTCGTCACTGGCACTATCGTGCATATTAGCTCGACGCAAGTAACCGTCTGGATGCCAGAACGAATCGCGCAACCCTCGCTGATTGATAAGTACGGTAGCGATATCGTGCATACGCGCACCATCCATAATCTTCTGCGCTGGCTACACGCCGACCCTCGCCTGCGTGCGCTCGTGGCGGGCAAAGAACGCCCACAATTTAATAATGTTAGTATCTCGCCACGAGCGGATTTTAACGACGAACAGAATCTTGCCGTCGAACGAGCGGTGCAAATGCGCGATTACCTGCTTGTCCACGGCCCTCCGGGGACGGGCAAAACCAGCGTCATTGCCGAAATTGTCAAACAACTGACAGGGCAGGGACAACGGGTATTATTAGCCGCCTTCACCAACCAGGCCGTAGACAACATGCTTTTGCGCCTCGACAGAGAGGGCTTCCATAACTACGTGCGCCTCGGCCACGACCGCAGCGTCCACGCCAATGTCCAACCGCATCTTTTGAAACAACTCATGGCGGAGCAGCTACTCGATGAGAGCCAGCACCAGCACATCCGCGAGTTACTGCGCACCATACCCGTTGTAGCTTCCACGACAGCAACATGGTCATCTGAAAAATATGCTCCATCAGTCCGCGACAACCATTCAGAAGAGGCGCTCTTTCAGTTCGACGTGGCAATTATTGACGAGGCCAGCCAGCTCACCATTCCCGCCATTCTCGGCGCGTTACGTTTCGCCAAACGATTCATCCTTGTCGGTGACGAAAAACAACTTCCCCCGCTGGTGCTGAGCAAAGAAGCCGCCGCACAGGGTCTCTCCGATTCCCTTTTCAGCTTTCTTAAAGCGCAAGAAGAAATCTATATGCAAGAACAGCCCCGGGAGAAAGCGGCTTGCGTCGCCTTACGTACCCAGTACCGCATGAACCAGTGGATATCTCACTTTGCCTCGCGAGTCTTCTACAATAGTGCATTAATAGCCGCACCATCGGTAGCAAAACGTGTCCTGGAATATCATGTAGGGACGACAAATGTAGGGGTGCAATTCATTGCGCCCAACGTCGCATCTGCCGCACTCGCGACCAACATCATACCCGCTGCGCCCACCACACAAGAAGCCGCGTGGCTGACGCAAACACTACGCCCCGAATACCCGCTGGTCTTCGTCAACGTCTCAAGCGAAAACGAGCGTGATGGTCTCAAAATAAGCAACGCTGAAGCCCGTGCCGTGCGCAGCGTTGTGCAAGGATTGCTAGTACGAGGTATCGCTGAAAGTGATATTGGTATCATTGCTCCCTATCGTGCGCAAGTTGCTAATATTCGTCGCCACCTCTTCAGCGACTACGATCAAACGAGTTGGCATGCACTCTCATCTGATTCCCCTATGAGCGTTGACACAGTAGACCGCTTCCAGGGTGGTGAACGCACCGTCATTATTATGTCGTTCGCGACCACGCAAACACCGGATGCGACCAGTCCAATGCGGGATTTTCTCACCAACCCGAACCGACTCAACGTGGCGCTCACCCGCGCCCAGCGCAAACTCGTCGTGGTAGGCCATGCCGCCGCCCTTGAAAGACTCCCCTACTTCGAGCGGTTACTGGCGTATTGCGGGAGTATGAAAACGGTGGTGGAAGTAGTTTAGACGAATTACTATGAAACGATATATTCTCGCTGGTACCCCTGGCTCAGGAAAAACTTCAATTCTTCATGAACTGAAACGTCAAGGCTATTCGGTTGTGGAGGAAGCCGCCACCGATGTGATTGCACGTGAGCAGGGGCATGGCAATTCTGAGCCGTGGTTGCAGACCGACTTTATCGAGAACATTGTCCGATTGCAAAAGCAGAGACAACTTGAAGCGTCAACGTCGCCAGATGAACTGCAATGGTATGACCGTTCGCCAATTTGCACTCTTGCCT
>DATGJV010000535.1:0-3825 GCA_035295005.1 Ktedonobacteraceae bacterium
TGAATCGCCCGCGATAGTACAAGCGACAATGATTCTTGTCACTGCTGATAATCATCTCACGACCTGTGACTGTAACTCTTGCCAGGTTCTCCACGCCTAGAGCAGAGAACCTGTGAAAAAATTGCCTGGTACTCATGCGCATGATGCATTGCCGTTATACGCATGAGTGCCGGGTTTTTTAATATTTGGCTTCCAGGAGTACTTTGATGCGTTTTTCTTCATTGGGCATGCCACACGTTTTTATCTGCTTGACCACTGCTTTCACATCATAGGGAACCCGTCGTATTTCTGCCTCCCAGACGCTACCTTGTGAAGAAAGAATGCCATAGGAGGCGCGAATATCCTCATCGCGAGGGACGCCGCAACTGCCGACATCAGCGAGCAAAAGATTACGCCAACGCCGTGTATAGGCGATGTGCAGATGTCCATAGGCCAATGCCCCAATGTTTGGTGCCAGACCTCCTAATAAATGCTCAAGGGTGTCATCGGGCTCATTTGGGAAAATGGCATCTTCCTGGTTGAGAGGATTCGCATGCACTATCAGCAAGTCGGTGCCAGCAGGATTTGCGATAAGGTGAGAGACAGGCAATGACGCGAGATACGCAATACCCTCCGGTCCGATCTGTTCCCGTGTCCAGGCGACCGTTGTACGTTTCTTCAAGCTTTTTTCGGGTGCTTCATTGACGACCTCACTATCTACGTTGCCCTGTATAACCGGACAACCCAGCCCCTGTACCATTTCCATCACCTGCCTGGGGCATGGGCCGTTCAAACACAGGTCGCCCGCAATAACAAGCTGGTCTACTTCTGGCTGCTGAGCCAAATCCTGTAACACCGCATCGAACGCAATCTGATTCCCATGAATATCTGAAATAACCGCTACACGCATATACTTTCCTTGTGTGCAGTACCGTTTGCCGTGGCGCTGCTTAATGTCAACGATGAAGATAGATATGACCATTATTACTATATCTCATTTGCCGGGCAAAGTCCAAGTTACCCCGATGATGAATTTGGGATACAATAAAGTTGTTCACAGGGCACCGATCAAAAACAGCAGGGAAACGTATGATTCAAAAAATAGGTGTGATTTCAGATACGCACATTCCGCATTTCAAGAGAATTCCTGAAAGCGTCTGGGAGCATTTCGCCGGTGTCGAATTGATTATCCACGCGGGCGATCTCTCTATTCTGCGCGTGATCAATGAGTTGGAGACCATCGCGCCCGTAGTAGCAGTGCAAGGCAATATTGAGACCGATGAGGTTGTGCGTGCCTTGCCAATCAAGCGCGAAATCCTGGTTGGCGGTTGTCGCATCGGCATCGTGCATATTCTCGGCGAATCCAGTACCCGCGTGCGACTTGCCCGGTATGAGTTCCCCAACGCTCGTTGCGTTGTCTACGGCCATAGCCACATTCCCTACAATCAAGAACACGCCGGGCAACTATTGTTCAATCCCGGCAGCGCCACCGATCGGCGAAGGCAGCCCAGGTGTAGCATCGGGTTGTTGTATATTGATGATGAGCAAGGAAGTATTCGAGGGGAGATTATTGAAATTTAACCGGCAGAAAGTGTAGCTTTTTGATGGCTATTGCTTTGCCGAAAGCACAGGAGTATAATGCTTGCAAAGAGGAGGTAGTTCATATGACAGAACAGGATAGGCAACACTCAAGGCAGTTTATCATACAAGATGATACGCCACTTATCGGTATTCCATTTTCTGATGGTAATCGCGAAGTGACACGCTACTTCATTGGCGATGCAGAAGCGGATGCAGCTATGGCTGGTCAAAGCATTCAAAAAGTGCTTAATCTCGCGGGTAGCTGGAGCGATTTGGATTGGGACGAAATGCAAGAGGGGCTTGATCATATTCGGCATCAAAGCCTTCCCACTCCCCCTTTTGAACTATGAGACGCTACTTGCTGGACAGTGCCCCTCTTGCTGCCTATTTGCTTGGACGTAAACTAGCTGTTGATTTCATATCACCCTGGATATTAGATCAGGAAGCAGCGACAAGCCAATTAGTTTATGCTGAGATAATAGAGTATATTAGAGGTTTTCCTAATTATACTCGTCATAAAAGGACCCTCAAAAGTACGCTTGATGAGGTTCATCCCTATTATTTAACTTATCCCATTCTTGAACGCTATGCTGATATACGACGAAGCTTGCGCCCGCCATTTGGAAAAGGTCTTATAGGAGATGTTGATACCTTAATAGCTGCGACCGCGCTGGAACATAATCTTACAGTTGTAACCGTTGATCACGATTTTGAGCGTGTCCCAGGCTTAAAGGTTATGTTTGTAAACCTCAAAGGATAGTCGGTGTTTAGAGGTAGCCTTGCTCATGGTCGCATTGGGCTTAATACCTGCATCGCTTTAGAGAATGCCCTTCTAGCCGGGGGTAAACGGTGTTCTGTGTACAACTCAGATGTTGCTACACGACTCTCATCAAAACGCTATACCTACCCCGATGCATCGGTGACATGCGATGAGCGCAATCAGCCCGCACCCGATAAAACAGAAGTACAATCTCCCTGCGTGATTGTCGAAGTGCTATCGGATTCTACTGAAGCTTATGATCGGGGGAAAAAGTTCAGTTACTACCGTTCCTGTCCAACAGTGCAGGAGTATATAATTGTTGCCACCAGGTACCAGACAGTAGAAATCTACAGCCGTACTTCCGAATCATGGGCGTACGATGCCTATGGGCCAGTTGATGTTATTGAGATAGCAAGCCTCGATATACGTATTCCAGTGTCCGCGCTCTACAGAAATGCTGGTGTACCAGAGGGTGTGGATGATCTTGAAGGTGAAGTCTAATGTTACATTCTCACCAGCGACCGTGTTATCCTATCTAGCGATGGGCAACCGCACAGGGCCATATCTAGCTCAAGTTCGGTGCGCAGGATTTCCAGCACGCTATGTACGCCATCGGCCCCATTGACTGCTAGACCCCAGATGGCGGGACGACCGACGAAGACGGCACGAGCTCCCAGGGCGAGGGCTTTGAGAATGTCGGTGCCACGCCGTATACCGCCATCAACATAGACCTCGCAGCGTCCGTCTACCGCTTCAATGATTTCGGGTAATGCCTCTATGCTGGGAATAGCCCCGTCAAGCTGGCGACCACCATGATTCGAGACGGCTATGGCGTCCGCGCCTCGTTCCAGCGCGATCAATGCATCTTCCGCCGTCAGAAGGCCCTTGACGACAATGGGCAGGGTGGTGATGGTGCGCAACCACTCTATGGCATCCCACGTGAGATACGTTGGCACGGGAATGTAGTCGTCGTCCTTCTCGACATCTTTATAATTGGCGATGAACAGGTTCGCTGGCAAAACGAATTTGCTGCGAATATCCCGCTCGCGATTGCTCAGACGCGGCAGGTCTGCCGTTAGCACGATAGCTTTATAGCCAGCCGCTTCGGCGCGTTGGACAACTTTTCCCGTGGATTGCAGGTCGCGGTAGCTGTAGAGTTGGAACCAGAGCGGCTTTGTCGCAACCTCAGCGATCTCTTCCAGCGAGCGGTTGGAAAAGGAACTGGCAATCATGATGGTATCCGAATGGCCAGTTCCCTGAGCGGTAGCACACTCTCCTTCGGGATGTGCCAGGCAGTGATACGCAGTGGGGGCAACGAGAACAGGCATGCTGATTGGTGTGCCGAGAACTGTTGTGTGCATATCAATTGACCTGACATCCACCAGCATGCGGGGGCGTAACTTGATACGTTGGAACGCTGCGCGACATTCACGCAGCGTCACCTCATCATCACTGCCACCCTGATAATAGCCCCAGGCCCCCGGTTCTATCCGTTCCTCCGCCAG
>DATGJV010000536.1:0-5811 GCA_035295005.1 Ktedonobacteraceae bacterium
CTTTGAACTTGACCTGAAACATTTCCGGCGCGAGGTCGTGCTGGTCGAAGATATATTTTTTGCCGAGCAAGCGGTAGCACCAGCCGAGTAGAAAAAAGATATCGGGCGGATTAGCGGCATGAATAACATCGAAGCCGTGGCGAAACAGTACTTTCAAGCTCAAAAAGAATGTCATGAACAGGGCGATACTATATTCCTTGAGATAGTCAGCACTGCTAGTTGCTGTTGCCGGTAACTGGTAGCGATAAATGTGTATGCCATTAATGCAGATGTAAGGCTCTTGCTGCTTCGTGGCACCCATCGGGCAAATGACGCAGACCTGGCAGCCAGCATCATGTAATGTTGCGGCTTCTTTCCATACCCGTGGGTCAGCCGGAACTGGTAAGTTCTCGACAAGCATCAATATTTTGAGTGGTTTTTGCATAATATCCTCCTCCTCTCCACATATCCAAACTATTCGCCTTGTAGGGACAGCTTATGCACATTGACAAATTAAGATGGTCCTGGATGGCTGACTGGCACATCGCTGCGGCTCGTGCCAGGTGGGCGCGATCAATCGGGCCCCTACGCGCCTGCGGGCGCCGTTGACCCGCGCCCGCAGGCGCGTAGGGGCGCAATTCATAGCGTCCGATGCGACTTACGTATCGCCTGTTCGTACACGGCGATAACCTGTTGTGCGACGACGGTGCGATCCAGGTGTGAAATATCCTCTCTGCCGGTGGTAGGTTCTTTACGGAGAATGGCCTGTTCCAGGGCATTGGCGAAAGCTGCCGGGTCGGGCGGGCAGATGGCACAACCATCGGTATGCCCGATGACTTGCCGTACATCGCCGACTTCGGTAGCGATGACAGGCACATTACAGGCCATGGTCTCTTTGACAATATTGGGTGAACCTTCGGCGAGCGAAGGTAGCACGAGCGCGTTGCTGGCATTGATGTATTGTACGACCTGTGTTTGCGGTAGGCCGGTGGCAACGACCAGTGCGATATCAAGACCTTTTGCTCGTAAGCGTGCGACGGCAGACTGTGCGAGGGCGAAATTTTTGCGTAGTATCAGGGGGTTATTGCCGAAAAGCACGTAATAACGGCTCTTATGCCAACCTAACGCTGCACGGGCTTCAGCGCGAGGAATAGGATGGAACAGGGTAAAGTCAACGCCGTTGGGGATGACGAAGGCTGCTCCGGCACGTGTAGCCTGTTTCATCTCCTCAGATTTGACAATCACCGCGTCAACTCGATGACAGAGCCATTGACTGATACGTACCACCAATCTGCTTTTTTTGCTATACGTTGCGTTGCGGGTAGGCGTTCCAAGCACGTCATCGCCCAGGAATGAGGCAACGACGGGCGTTTTCCATTGCAAGCAACTGGCAAGGCACCAGAGGCCATAGTGTCCATGTACGATATCGAAGTGTTCAGCCATTGTTTTGCGAAAAACCTGTAGAGCAGTGCTGGCATAGCGGATTGGCGTAAAGCCAGGTTTGGGATGAATAATTTCTACTTCCAGACCGGCCTCAATGAGTGACTCAACCTGACTTTGAATAAATGTGCCGGAGTGCGGTTTGTGGGGAGTTGGATAAATCCCCGTAACCATCAAAACGCGCATGGGCGGTAATTCGTTACTTTCCATTTTGTATTTCTCTCACTTCATTACAGCAACTTTTTCATCCAGCAGTTCCTCGACAGACTCCTGTGGGCAGGTAAGGTCTGCGCGATCAATGAAGACGCGGAACCAGAGTTCGAGACTGGCAAGGATGAACAGTTGCGCCTGGTAGTTTGTTGAGCCTTCCATATGGTCGTGCAGCAATCGCGCTACAACATCGTTGTTAAAATAGCTACGACTTCGTGTGCGTTCAGATAAGAGTAGTTGTGTCATAATGTGGCGTTGCCCCTCGCGGAACCAGGTGCCGGTTGGCACATTGAACCCCATCTTTTTACGTGTGAGGATCGTCTGCGGCAAAAAGTCAGCATAGGCTTTTTTGAGCAGGTATTTTGCCTGGAATGGTTTGATTTTCATGTTTGAGGGGATGCTTGCCGCGTACTCGATAAGCTGATCATCGAGGAGGGGGATGCGCGACTCCAGGGCGGCAGCCATGGTCATTTTGTCGCCTTTCATCAATAGATTGTCGGGCAGCCAGATTTTCGTATCGAGATAGAGCATGGACGAAAGGTTATCGCGCTGCGGGTGCTGTTCCAGGCAGCGGCGGAAAATGCGGCTGGCATCACAATCAATGCTGTTTTTGATGGCTGGTGCCAGCAATTGCTCTTTGAGCGTGTTGTTGAAGATGCCGAACCAGTCCAGCCAGCGTTGTGGTGCTGGTTGAGAGAGGGTAGTTGCCGCGAATTTGAGTTTGCGCGTGCTATAGGGCAGGCGGTTGAGTAATGGTGCGATGGCAAGGTCGCGGATAGAGGTGGGCAGGAAATGATAGTATTTTGCCAGCCAGTCCACGGTATATTTGGGATAACCGGCGAAGAGTTCATCGCCGCCCTCGCCGGACAGCACGACTTTCACATATTGGCGGGCAAGTTTTGAGATAAGGTAGACGCCCAGATCGGATGGTTCGCTAACAGGTTCGTCGCGGTGCCAGGTGAGCAAAGGCCAGTACCTGGTAAGGTCAGAACAATTGACGACCAGTTCGTGATGGTCGGTGCCGAAGTGTTGTGCGACAAGGCGTGCATAGGGTAGCTCGCTAAAGCCTGGCACATCGAAACCGACAGCGAACGTTTTGACGGGCTGTTGTGTTAACTTGCTCATGACGCCAGTGATGATGCTGGAGTCTACGCCTCCGCTTAACATCGCGCCCAGAGGTACATCCGCCATCATGCGTTCTTCCACCGCTCTGTGAATGTGGTGCCGGATGCCTCGTATGTAATCCTTTTCAGGCAGATTGTCGGTTTCAGTGAAGGCAAAATCCCAGTAACATTCTGTGCGGATGATCCCGTTTCCGCAGAGGAGCCAGTGACCGGGCTGAACCTTCAGGATGTTGGCAAAGAGTGTGGCTGGCCCCGGTACATAACGCACACTGAGGAAATCTGCCAGTGCCTGCGTGTCAACCTCTCGCCTGACACGCGGATTGCACAGGAGGGATTTAATTTCCGAGGCGAACAGGAAACTATCACCGGCGCGTGTATAGTAAAGCGGTTTTTTTCCGGCGCGGTCGCGTGCCAGGAGCAGACGCTGTTGACTGCTATCCCAGATGGCAAGGCCGAACATGCCGTGCAGGCGAGCAAAGCAATCTACGCCGTACTCTTCGTAGGCATGGATAATCGTCTCGGTATCGCCTTGCGTGCGGAACTGGTGTCCTTTGTGAACCAGTTCCGCACGCAGCGTTTTGTAGTTCCAGATTTCGCCATTGAAAACAAGCCAGATATCACCCGTTTCGTTGCTCATGGGCTGGTGACTGCCATCGAGGTCAATGATGCTCAGGCGACGAAAACCTAACCCTACATTCTTCTCCGTATAGATACCACTATCATCCGGCCCGCGATGCGTTATCTGTTCCGTCATGCACTCAAGTAGCTTGCGAGAGATGGGTTCACCACCCGCCATTTGATATATTCCACAAATGCCGCACATATCCTACCTACCTTCTCTTTGTAGGGGCCGATTTATCGCGCCCACAGCCGATTGATCGGCAACGGTGGTAATATTGGACGTATTAGAATTGGAGGGGACGGGCCGATCAATCGGCTGTGGGCGCGATAAATCGGCCCCTACGGGTGTGACTGATGTATCAATATAGACTTGAAACCAGAGTTCCAGGCAGAGCAATGCCCAGATGGCATCGCTATGATTGACGAGTGATGTACCCGCGTGCGATTGCAGCAGGTTGCGAATGAACTGCGGTTGAAAAATCCCGCGCTGTCGCGCTCGTGGTGAGTCAAGCAGGTCGTGAGCGTACCCGGTGAGTTCTCCACGGAACCAGTGTTTAATGGGGACGCCGAAACCTTGCTTGGGACGGTTCAATATCTCGGCAGGGAGCAGGTTAGCCGCGACCTTTTTCAGCAGCGATTTGAGAACGCCATTGCGAATACGTATCGCTGGTTGTAGAGATGCAACATATTCCGCCAGTTCTTGATCGAGCAAGGGAGCGCGTGTCTCTATGGAGTTAAACATGCTGGCTTTATCCACCTTGACGAGTATATCATCGGTCAGGTACGAGCGCACATCAACATATTGTAGCTGTGTGATGATATCGCCGTGTGGTGCCGTCTGGAACATATCCGACAACCATTGATAAGAGTTCTGTTGCTGTATCTGTGATGCGAATTCTGGCGTGTACATGGCGGCACGACTGCCAACGGGAAATGGGGTGAAGGTGCGAGCATAGCGCGTGGCAAGATCGTGGCGCATCATATTGAATCGTTTTTTGCCGCGCATTCCTTCCGGCATCAACGAACTACCGAGGCCGAGTGTTGAACGAAGCAGTTGTGGGATACGCTGAATAGCGACTTCGCGTTCGTAGCGAGTGTAGCCGCCAAAAATCTCGTCGCCGCCATCTCCAGTGAGAACGACGGTGACATGTTCGCGTGCCAGCTTTGAAACATAGTACGTCGGTAACATGGATGCGTCAGCAAAGGGTTCATCATAAGCCCAGGCGAGTTGGGGCAAGACAGAAACGAGGTCTGGTCGCACAACGAATTCATGATGGTCGGTGCCGAAGTGCCGCGCAACCTGACGGGCGTGCGTCAACTCGCTGAAATCGTCTTCCTCAAAGCCGATGGAGAAGGTTTTCACCGGTTGCGACATCATCTGGCTCATCAGTCCCACAACGGTACTGGAGTCCACGCCTCCGCTCAAAAATGCTCCCAGTGGTACTTCGCTCATCAAACGAATCCGCACGGCTTCTTGCAACAGCGCGTGGGTGCGCTCGATAGCGGTTGCCTCGTCATCGTTGCATGTTGCGGTAAAGGGCAATTCCCAGTAGCGTTTCGTGCGAATAGCTCCGTCTTCATAGATGAGCAGGTGCGCCGCGGGAAGTTTGTAGATATCCTGAAACAGGGTATGCGGCGCGGGTACGTACAGATAGGTGAGGTATTCATCCAGCGCAATAGAATTGACGGCACGGGGTACGCCCGCCGTCAGAATAGACTTGATTTCAGAGCCGAAGATGAGCCGTTGGCCGTCCCAGTAGTAGTTGAGCGGTTTTTTGCCGAAGCGGTCACGCGCTGCCAGCAGCCGTCGGCGAGGTATGTCCCAGATCGCGAAAGTGAACATGCCGCGTAAGTGCAAGACGCAATCGTCGCCATATTCTTCGTAGGCATGAACAAGCACTTCTGTGTCGCTGGTCGTCTGGAAATGGTGGCCGCATTCGCGGAGCTCCTGTTGGAGTTGCTGGTAATTGTAAATTTCACCATTGAAGACGACGAGAATACTATGGTCTTCATTAAAAATTGGCTGTTGACCACCGGCGAGGTCTATGATTGCCAGCCGTCGCATGCCGAGCGCGACGCCAGCAGTGGTCCAGAGGCCCTGATCGTCCGGGCCTCTATGACGAATGACTTTGCACATTGCGTCAATGAGGTGTTCGGCGCTCTCGCGGGAACGTTGTAGGTCAATGAAACCGGCTATTCCACACATTGTTGTGTCACCTTCTTTCTCTGGATATTCAATGCCCTGCTTTGAAAAATATGCTGGTACAGCGCAATATACATATCGGTGATATGCTCAAGTGAGTAGGCCTGTTCGATGCGTTTTCTTGCGGCTTGCCCATATCTGCGTGTGCGCTCCGGGTCGCGGAGCAATGTCAAAATGGCTTGCGCCATTGCCTGATAGTCGCCTACTTCAACGAGCAGACCGTTTGTTTCGTGT
>DATGJV010000537.1:0-6611 GCA_035295005.1 Ktedonobacteraceae bacterium
TGCTCTCGCCCAGACAATTTTTGCAGTTTTTTCGCTGATGCGTTTTGATGTCATATCCTACGTATCTGCTCCTCTTCTGTTTTTTTGATTGTAAGAAAATAGAACATGTGTGTCAAGCAAATGAGAGAGAATAGTAGACAAACAAAGTTCTGGTTTAGTCTGCTGATGAGTATAGCGTTAGTGGCTCATTAATACAAGAGTCAAATAGCCCTACTTTTTGATGTACGGAATCTCTTGACATCTCATTTTTTCTGTTTTATAATCCTTTTAAGTTCCGATTTCACTTACATATGAGAATTTAGATAAATCGGAACAGTGGAGGACCAAATGGCCGAATACGAACAATCAATAACGCCTTATACAGCGTCAGATGAAAACATGCAACCAGCCATAAGGTACGATGATTATCTATGGCAAGCCGGACGTGCTGCAAATCAAGCCTTTAACCACGATATTTTCGCCGATTATCGCAAAACATGCCGTCCAAATACGTTACAGCGCCATAATTATGACTTGCGGGCTTTCAGCACCTTTTTGGATACCGCGGGTATCCAGCGTTCAGAAGAAGATTTGAAAAGTAATCCGGCAGCCTGGCGAGGCATGACCTATGGCATATTAGCAGCATTTCGCCTCTGGCTTGAAGAACGTGGAGAAGCAGTAGGAACAATCAAAGCTCGCATCGCCACCATTCATCAGTACTGCAAATTAGCAGGGCCGCCTCCACTGGGAGCAGGTGTACTTTCCGCCGAGGAGCTTGCTGCTATTCTGAACGTCAAGGGCTACAACGGCAAAGCTGCACGTAATCTGGATGAGGATCGGAAACGCCGCGGTGTTCCTACAAGAGTCGGTACAAAGAAAGCCACTTTCACTGCTATTAACGAGTCTCAAGCGGAAAGATTGAAACGAACCACTACACCGCCTCCACCTCCACAACGCTTTCCTCGTGACCACGACCAGCTACTGGTAGCACGTGACGCCCTCATGCTCTGTCTGCTGATTGAACACGCCCTCCGCTGCGGCGAACTGGTAGCCCTGGACGTGGAAAGCATTGACCTCGACCGGCACACGCTTTCAATCTACAGCGAGAAAACGAATACATTCAACATCCACCAGCTTCAGGAGCATACAGAGGCAGCAGCACGTGTCTACCTGGCGCAACTTGGAAGAAGCGCAGGGCCGCTTTTTACCGGCTATCAGAACCAGCGTATCACAACACGTGCTGTCAATAAACGTGTTGGCGTACTCGGTGAAGTACTTGGCATCACACAGAAACGGCTTTCCCCGCATGATTTGCGGCATTTTTTCACGTTTGATGCATTAGAACATGGCTTACCCCTCGACCTCGTGCAGGGTATCGGCGGTTGGACTTCTCCATACATGCCACTACTTTATGCAAAACGGGCCACGATTCGTACCTGGAAAATTGAGCGGAAAACGCAGCGCGAATAACCTGCAAAAACATACATTAATTAACACGAGCATTTTTCAACCGCTCGAATCAATTGCATTGGACAAGCAATCACAAGAGCATTTATCTGCACAACGCTCCGCCCAAACCCGGATAGCCACTCTCACCCACCAGTTGCAACATCACGAAATAATTCCAGATGATTATGTCAAGTAAATGGCGAGACGATGGCTCTTGAACGCGAAGTATCAGGGTGAAGCAGATGCCTGTACAAAAACAGGACGGGGTTTGTACATATTTAATGCCTGGGCAAGACAGCCGGTGCCGGGAACACAACAACAGAGCTAAAAGCAGCCTCTACTTCGTTGGAGGCAAGGCTGTTATGCACGAAAAGAGCTATTTGACCGCCTGTATAAGCATCATCGACCACAGAATTGATTACTTTTTTGTTAATGATCAGCACCATGTCTGGCCCTTTCATCATCACCGTCACCGTGTTTTGCTCTCCCGCAGGTCTCAGCGAAGAAGCAAGTGTTGAAGGCTGCAAAAGGCTCTCCTGGGGAAAATTCTGCCGGTCAAGGTACTCTTTGCTGATAGAATAAGCACTATTCCCATAGAAATCAAACCGGTAATCGTGATCGAGATTCGTATCGCCGCGAACATACACTCCCACACTATCACCTGCAGAAGCCTGTAACAGCGTAAAGGTCACTGTCAGTGAAAAATCGTCAAAAGTGAGGTTTGTTGGTAGGCTCTCGGTAAGGGTCGTATGGTTTTCGTTGGCAAGTGTGAGTGTGCTACCACTGATAACACGAGCGTACCCTGATGCGCTACCTACTGCCCAACCTGCACTTACAGCGCTAAAATTATCAGTAAAGAGCGGCTTTGTAATGGACTGCCCGGTGGAAATGGGAGTCCCGCTTTGTCTTGTCGCAGTGGCACTCACTCTGGCAAGACTGTCCGTGTTGCCTGCCTCATAGAAGAAAATAAGCACGCTACTAATAAGAACCACAAGCACCAGTGTTATAATACTGACGACAAGTTTCGCTTTCACATTTCTCTGATGGCGGCGTTTTTCGAGATTACGCATAAACTGCATATATGCCTATCTAGCAAATTGAAAAGTTCTTGACGTATTGTACCTTTTTCTTTATCGTTGAACAACATGTTATCATACCCATACCAGAAAGTAATTCGTGCAAGGAACCAGAGGAAGGCAGATGAGAACAATGCTTGCCACGATGTATTATGGACCGATGGATATTCGCCTTGAGCAACATCCCATTCCACGGCCAGAAGCAGGTGAGGCGCTTGTACAGGTTGCGGCAGCCACAACCTGTGGTACAGATGTTAAAACGTACCGCCGTGGTCATCCATTACTTTTTCCTCATACGCCAGCCGGGTTTGGTCATGAAGTCGCAGGAAAGATAGCAGCGGTCGGTACTGGTATACACCAATTTCATGAGGGAGATGCCGTCGTCGTTGCCAACTCCGCACCGTGCCGTTCTTGTTTCTATTGTCGTCGGGGACAAGAAAGTCTGTGCGAGAACCTGCTGTTTCTCAATGGAGCGTATGCCGAATATCTGCTCGTGCCGGAGCGCATTGTGCGCTACAATCTTCACAGGCTCCCTCCAGAAACATCGTTTGTTGCGGCAGCATTGACTGAGCCGCTTGCATGCGCTCTGCACGGCATTGATGCCAGTGGAATTACTGCTGGCGACACAGTAGTTATACTGGGTTCTGGTCCGCTTGGACTCCTACTTGTCGCCCTTGCAAAGCTACGTGGCGCTTGTGTAATTGTCACTGGTCGGGGCAAAGAACGTCTGGCTCTGGCACACCACTTCGGCGCTGATATCGTGATAGATGTAGCCACTTTATCAGTGCCGGAACAGCTTGACGCAGTACGTACTAAAACAGAAGCACAGCGAGGAGCAGATATCGTCATCGAAGCCATCGGCATGCCAGAGACATGGGAATTAGCGGGGCGTCTGGCACGTCCCGGCGGGCTTGTCAACTTTTTTGGCGGTTGCCCATCAGGCACGCAGGTTAGATTAGAAACGCGACCAATACACTACGGCGAACTGACGATAAAAGGTGTGTTTCATCATACACCAACCTACTTTGCTCAGGCACTCGACCTCATTGTTACCCATCAAATTGATGTTGAGGCGTTGATTACCGCCTGTGTACCACTCGCCTCTACGATAGATGTGTTTCATCGTCTACTGCAAAAACAGGGTGTTAAGTATGCGCTGATTCCTCCGGCTTTTGCGCAAGAATATGCTCTACCAGAAGTCCCTGAGTAATCATTGAACTGTACATATCTATCACCTGTTGCACCGTCAGACGCCCATCCGGGCGAAACCAGGTAGCAACCTCTGTACACATAGCAATAATGGCGTATGAGGATACCTTCACATCACTATGGCGAAAAACGCCCTGCTCCATACCATCCCGCAAGATTTCCTGAAGTAATGCTTCGTAATGATCGCGCAGCGAAAGAATATGAGTCCGGTTCACCCCCTCTAGAGCGCGAATCTCCGTGTCAATGATAAAAAACTCTGGCTTGTAGCTTGTGTGCAGCCGAATATGGTTCGCTATAGCGTCGTAGAGACATTGCAGAGGCTGTTGTTGCTCTCGTAGAATACGCTCCAGATTGGAATTCAGCAGCTGCATATACGTCTCCATTATTTCCACCAGCAACGCTTCCTTATTGGCATAGTGATAATAGATGCTGGCAGCCTGAATACCCGCAATGCGTGCAATATCTCTCAATGGTGCAGCGTGATACCCGTACTCCGAGAACAATTGCACCGCAGCACTGCGAATAGCATCCTTGACTGATTGGCCTTCCGGGCGATTGTGTTCTTCCATTTTTTTCTGTGTCATATTGCTATTTTAACAGAAATGGAGCAATATAGGTAACAGCCGGACGAGTTGGCTATACAGTGTGTGATTTACGCTGTTGCCCGGCTTTCACCACAGTAGTACCCACCGCACGCCCTACCAGTATCGGCTCTTCGAGAACGTCCGCAGCGGAATTGCTGATATCCAGGCGTGCTGCAATCACTTTGTGTGCCTCAAATTCGATGCGGCGGGAAGTACGTCCGATCTTCGTTATACGCCCGGTTGCCACAACAAAATCTCCCGCAAATAACGGTGCCAAAAACTCAATTTGTTCATATCCAACAAGCAACCCTTCATCCCCATCACACTGAATGGCAAGTTCTGTCGCGACATCGCCAAACAGCGAGAGCATATGCGCACCATTCACCAGTTGACCACCATAATGAGCATCGCTCGCACTGAGGCGTACACGAATAATGGATGTATACAGTGCTTCTTCTGCCATGCTATCACTCCTAACTTAAAATACTAACGACAAAGAAGTTTCTCCGCTCAGGCTTTCTGTAGGCTAACAAACGTTTGTTAGTCTACACTCGCATCAATAACCACACACAGCTTCTTTCCGGGTACAAAGTAAGTATGCCTGAAAAGGAGGAGAAAAGCAAGAGCCATACTGATTCGACTTTACCTGTTGCTCATGTTATAATTGTTGCACAATCTCCATTAATTCGCTCCCAACGTTCTTAACTCTTACTTACATAGAGAGGAGGGCAAGCCACCAGCATTGAACCTTACTCATGTCACAAAGTATGCCTTTTCGGACACGTTTCTCTTCTAAAGAAAGAGGGAGGATATTGCATGGCAACAGTTGAAAAACGCGGGTATTTCACAGGATGGACACTCAAAACAGAGGGCGTGATTGCTCCTGATGAACGGCTCCCCTGGGGGCAAACTATTTTTGTCGGTTTGCAGCATGTACTCGCCATGTTCGGCTCGACGGTGCTAGCACCTATTATCATGGGCTTTGATCCCAACACCGCAATCTTCTTTTCCGGCATTGGTACGCTCATCTTTTTCCTCATTGTGGGTGGACGTGTACCTAGCTACGTAGGTTCCAGTTTTTCCTTCATCGCGGTCATTCTTGCTGTCACTCATTATGCAGGCAAAGGGCTGAACACAAATATAGGTCTGGCCCTGGGAGGTATTATCGCAGCGGGCGTTGTTTACGCAATCATCGCAATCATTGTCATGCTCGCTGGATATCGGTGGGTGGAGTTCTTAATGCCGCCCATCGTTACGGGGGCAGTTGTGATGGTTATTGGCTTAAACCTGGCCCCTGTCGCCATCGCTGATTCCAGCGGGAGCCAATTTGATGGCTGGATGGCAATTGTAACCGTACTGGCCGTTGCCGCCGTCGCGGTCTATATGCCTGGACCACTACGGAGACTACCGATATTGCTGGGTGGCATCATTGGCTACATCATCAATTTGATTTGTGGCTATGCCGGCTTAGGCCCTCAAATTGACTTCACCGCTCTATCGAATGCCAGTTGGGTTGGGCTACCCCATTTCTCCTCACCCACTTTTTCGGGCAACGCGATAGGCTTAATTGCCCCGGTCGCAATTATTCTTGTAGCCGAAAACACCGGACATGTCAAAGCGGTGGCAGCTATGACGGGGCGCAATCTGGATAAATACCTGGGGCGAGCATTCCTCGGTGACTCCATCGCAACAATTATCTCCGGTTTCGGAGGTGGAACGGGCGTCACGACCTATGCAGAAAATATAGGCGTTATGGCCGTGACTCGCATTTACTCATCGCTCATCTTCATTATCGCGGCATTCGTTGCTATCCTGCTGGGATTTTGTCCCAAATTTGGGGCATTAATTGCCACACTGCCCAGTGGCGCTCCCGGTGTTCTGGGTGGACTGGCTGTTGTACTCTTTGGCCTTATCGCTGCCACCGGCGGCCGCATCTGGGTCGAAAACAAGGTGGATTTCTCGAAGAGCCGTAATCTTGTCACTGCTGCCGTCGCGTTAACCATTGGGGCCGGTATGGTTGGCAATTCTGGCCTGATTATCGGCAACTTCACTATCGGAGGCATTGGCGTTGCTACCTTTGGCTCAATTATTCTTTACCAGGTTCTCCGCGAGCGCAATCCGCAGCCGGAAGAGGCGGCAACCGCCGACTCCGCCGTCGGGCGCAACCCCGCGGACGAGAACGAGCAACCCGGTTCAGGTGGCGAGATGCAACCAGGGGCAGGAGAGTAGCTCATTAATGCAAAGAACGGGATGCAGGAATTTGGCGCCAAATTCCTGCATCCCGTTCTTTGCATTAATGAGCTACTCTCCTGCC
>DATGJV010000538.1:0-8929 GCA_035295005.1 Ktedonobacteraceae bacterium
GGCGGTACTTTTGTACGCAGCCGCAAACTATTCTCTCTGGTGGGCAGAACTTGGCCGACAAGATATTGGCCCCGGTGGATTCGGCGAGAATTTTACCGTGGATGGTCTGTCGGAGGCGACTGTATGTGTCGGAGATACCTACGCCATTGGTGAAGCGCGAATTCAAGTTTCAGGGCCGCGCTACCCATGCTGGAAAATTGAACGCCGCTGGGGTATACCAGGATTAACGGCAAAGGCGGCTGAGACCGGGCGCACTGGATGGTATTGCCGTGTCTTACAGGAGGGTTTGATCGAGCCTGGAGTGCCTGTCACGCTTGTAGAGCGCCCATACCCGGAGTGGACGATTGCTTTGATAAACAGCTTCGCGCATAACCACAACAGAGATGTGGAGACAGCACGAGCTATCGCTGCCTGCCCACTGCTCAACGAATTTTGGCGGCGATATATTGTTAAATGGGCAAAGGGCAAGCAGTGAATCTGACCTGAAGACGTCACGTTTTCCTCGACGCTTATGTGACGAGGTGCTACAATTAAGTGCGGTAGTGACTGTAGAAACGGATTTATCGCGTCCGCCTCTCTTTTCAGACGATATACAATCGCGTGGATAGATGGATAAATTGGTTGGGCGAAATGGTGCAGATGAACGAAATAATTTGGTATTACGGACTCGACATTGCTTCGCTCGTCGAGTTGGGTGCGCTGAAGCGGACCCCTACATAGGATAAACACATGTATTTAGAACAACCTTTACAACAGTATCTGGATGACCTCGCGTCGGCAAATTCGACGCCGGGAGGAGGCTCAGCCTCCGCGATAAGTGGCGCAATGGGTGCGGCGCTGGCCTCTATGGTTGCACGTTTGACGATTGGCAAGGCCAATTATGCCGATGTGGAGGAGGAAATCAGCGGCATATTGCAACAGACTGAGCAACTTCGTGAACGTTTTCAGCAGTTGATGCTAGAAGATATAGCAGCCTATGGCAAACTTTCCGCCACCTTTAAGCTGCCGCGCACCACCGACGAGGAGCGTGCCGCACGTACTCTGGCGATACAGGAGCAACTGGTCGAGGCTGCGCTGGTGCCGCTTGAAATGGTAGAAAGCGCGGCTGAACTGGTGAAATACTGCCAGCGTATCGCGGAAATTGGCAACAAGAATGTGCTGAGCGATATCGCGACGGGAGCCTTGTTGGGAGCCAGCGCCGGAGCGGGTGCGGCCTGGATGGTACGCATTAACTTACAATCCTTGCAAGATGCTGAACTTGTGGAGGTATTGAGTGACCGATTGGGCGTCGCGTTAGATACTATGACCAGCTTGAATACAGAGATTTTGACGATTGTAGGGAACAGAACGTGACGGCACATATTATTGATGGGCGTGCAATGGGTGCGGAAATTCGGGCCGAGTTGCGCAACGAAGTACAACGCTATATACAGGAGCGTGGAATACCGCCAGGTCTCGTGATTGTGCTTGTAGGAGGCGATGCCGCGTCAGGGGTCTATAGCAAGGCAATATTGCGTGTTGCCAGTGATATTGGCGTGCAAGCCTCGCTAGAACAGTTGCCGGAGGATACCACGTCGGAAGATTTGCGGACACGTTTGCTTGTATTGAATGATGACAATACGGTACATGGTATCATCGTGCAGATGCCATTACCTCCGCATCTTTCACAGAAGATGGTAGCGGATACCGTGACATCCGCGAAAGATATTGACGGCATCAGCCCACGCAGCGCGGGCAATCTTTTCTTAGGTTTGCCCAGCTTTCTGCCCTCGACCGCTGCCGCCGTAATGGAAATACTTGAGCGCACACAGACACCTCTCGCGGGCAAACGGGTCGTCATTGTGGGACGTAGTAATGTGGTTGGCAAACCACTGGCGATGATGCTTTTGCAAAAGAATGCGACAGTTACTGTTTGCCATTCGCGTACTGCCAATCTGGCAATGTTCACTCGTCAGGCAGATGTACTGGTGGCGGCAGTTGGGCGTGCCAACATGGTCACGGGCGATATGGTGTGTTCTGGCGCGGTAGTCATTGATGTGGGTATCAATGCATTGCCTACGGGCGGTATCGTGGGCGATGTGGACCTGACCTCCGTGCGCGAGATTGCTAGTGCTGTCACCCCTACACCTGGCGGCGTGGGTCCCTTAACGAACGTCCTATTATTGAAACAATGCGTGCAAGCTGCATGGCGGCTATTGGACGCCGATCACAACGATGGTTGCGTTGAAGGCACCAACGATCAGGACGTGGCCGTATCATTGTAGTGGCGGCCCTTGTGGCCGCCATCTGCCTAATCATCGCCACCAGCTCAATCATCGCTATTTGCTCTATCTCACCAACGTCCCATCCTCGAGATAGTCTGTGGTATGATTCATCATATAGCATCATGTTTAGCGGATATTCTTTGTCAAGCCAAAATCAGGGAGCATTGGCATGCACAACTTTGAGCGGGGCGAAGGCGAGTTACTGCCAGAGGATGATGCGGTTGAAATAGTAGACCTGGAACCACCAGAGGAAATCGGGGCTTCTAGTTCCTTCTGGTCTGCGAGCCGTTTCCTGGCATGGCAACGCTCGTGGAACCGCAGGCGTTTTCGGCAGGTAACAACACTGTCTATGCTTGTACTGATTACCTCGGTGCTACTGTTTAGTATGCATGGTGCGTTGCCATTTCTTGATAACCTGGGCGGCAATAATGTTGCGCCTCCTTTAGCGAACATGTCTTTACTCGCGAATAACCCGGTACCTGTTCCTTTGCATATTAAGCCTTCTCTTGAGTTGTTGCCGCAAAAAAATGGCATCACGTGCCTGTTTGATTCGGCATGGTCGCCGAACGGTGCATATATTGCTTTCCTCGGCTATGAAAAAGATTGTGTTTATGGTAGCCATGTCTACGAACGCGGGTTAGTCTCCATCTATAATGGCACTTCGGGCAAGCTGGTGCGGCTGTTCAGCCCTGATAACACGATTTTTCAGCTATTGCATAGCCAATTTCCCACTATCCGTGTCGCGTTGGACATCTATTATGGCTCCATACTCTGGTCGCCGGATGAGCAGCATATCGCGCTCACATTCAGCCTGGGGTTGCCCACACGAGCTTCACTGCCAACCGGCAATATAGTAGGTGTGGCTCTGGTGGATACTGGCAGTGGGCATGTGCAGGTTATGCTCAGCAGGCGGGCGAATGACGGGTTGTCGGTTGAATGGGATTTACAAAAACAGCAGGCAATGGCACAAACCGTTATCCCTTCACTTATGCCTTCTTTGAATACTGGTACTAATATCCCTGATATACCCGCGTTTGCCTATCACTGGGGGCAGAATGGCGCACTTGTTCCAGATTTCATTCGCGGTCACTATCTGCATATACCCAGATCAAAGGTGGGCAAGTCCCAGATTGGACGTATTGGCAATCCAGATGGCGATTCGTCTTTTACTATCTGGCAGCCGGGGATAGGGATGCTAACTACACAGGACAGCATGGGCAGCACCTATGCACCGGGTATTTTTACCTGGAACACCAATTTTACTGCATGGTCGCCTGATGAACGCTACCTCATTACCTCCATTAACCTGCAAGGAATCTTGCAATTGCCCGACCATCCATTGCCCACCTGGCAGACGCTGGCGAAATTTCACATGGATCACGTGTCCTATTTCCCGTTACGTGATGTTGCGTTGCAAAATCTCCTCCTTGCGCTGAACTCTGCGACGTTCAATGTCGTCGTTGCATGGCAACCCGCGGGCTATGTTCTCGCGGCCTATGATTATGGTATGATAGATCTGGATATGTACGATTCTGTGACCGGCTTTGAAGTGGCACTGCTGGCTTTGCCAGATGAATTACGGACCGATCTTTCCGGTACCACTATGTTGCGCTGGTCGCCAGATGGCTCGCATCTCCTGTTATTTGACCCAGAATTAAGTACCGTTACCATCTGGAATGTGAGTAAAGTGTCGTGATGAATTTTCTTTATGCAAGGTGCCTCTTGTAGGAACACTGCATGATGAACCGGAGAAAGTGCATAGATATTCCAGAACATACAGAACATACAGAACTTCCACCGGAAGCTAACGACATTGAAATAACCGATCTGGAAATGCCGCTACCCGTTGAAAAGCGGCCTGGTTCGGGTTTGCAGCACTATATAATATCGTGGCAACGCTCGTTGAATCGCAGGAGATTCCGCTTCTTCACCACGTTGAGCATGCTATTGCTCGTTGGGCTGGTCATTTTTGCAAATATGCAGAGTGGTTTAGCTGCCCTCGGCACTGCCCGTGAAGACGTAACCTCATTTCTTGTCCAGCACCATCTCCTTCCCAATAATGCTCCTCCCGCACCTCTTGCTATCAAACCATCGGTTGTCATACAACCGCAGAAAGATGGTTTTAGTTGTGTAATGGACACCTCGTGGTCGCCAGATAGTAAGTATGTTGTGATAGTTGGCTACAAGCAAGATTGTGCGGTAGGCGGAAATGCTATCCCAGGTTTATTAACCATTCACGATGCGACTTCCGGCAAACGTGTGCGTTCGTTTTTGCTCAATGACTATGTAATGCCTGTTTTTCATAGCCAGTATCCAAAAATTCGTACACAGGCCGCATTTTACTATCATCTTGTTCTCTGGTCCCACGATAAACACCATCTGGCGGTCCTCTTTGGTGCCACGTTTTATCACGAGCCGCAATCGCCTTCGTTTGATGGCGTGCTATTGCTGGATACGAATGGTGGATTGCCGAAAGTACTCTTGCATCTCAATCAGAATAGCTACATGTCTTACCTCGTGTGGGATACTCAGTATGGTACCGAGTATATTGCTCCTTCAACTTCATCCAGTATTTCCCAAAGTGCCGGGTATACAATACAGCCATCTCCATTCTATCTCTGGGGATTCGGTGGAGGTGCGTATGAACTGCTACCCATCCGGGGCAATGCAGGCTTGTTTCCAAAGTCGTTTCCCAACGCAACAGGCGATCCCAATGGAGGCAATGCTTTCACTCCCTGGCAACCAGGGCAACTTTCATTAACAATAAGCAATGGCAACAAGGCGTATCCAGCCGGTATTGCCTCCTGGAGTACCTACTTTGCTGCGTGGTCGCCAGATGGGCGCTATATCGTGGATAATCTGCTCATGGATGGCAGGTTCAATATCCCTGGGCGTCCAATCCCTGACCAACAAACACTTCTGAATCTTAGTATGGATCTCCTACCTTTGCTTCCTGTGCGCGATAAAGGGTTACTCCATATCTTGCAGATACTTGCTACTACTCCCGCGACAACAAACTTCAGCAGTACACTCGTCTCCTGGCGTTTTGACGGAGATGCTCTTGCCGCCTACGGCGCGAGTGACATCACCTATGACGCAGGTGATATCCATGGTGTTGTAGGTGATGTCTATGATACCGGTGTGGATATCTATCGTTGTACAGACGGTACGCATGTTGCCACCTTACTTCCATCCTCTCCTTCACTCATTGCAGTCGGCGGAGGAGCCACTCTTCGTTGGTCTGATGATGGATTACACGTACTCCTCTTTAATGTAAACCTGGGGAATATAATGCTCTGGAATGTTCCCGCGGCGTTGTGAATACCAGTAGAAAACCTGTTCCTTGCAAATCCCTTACATGTTGAGTATACTAATAGCAGGCAGCCGCTATTTCCCTGGCTGTGACGTATCCTCTCCCGCTTATTCACTCCTCAAGAAAGGCCCCCCATTATGGTTCGCACGCTTGATAGCGCACTCACCACCGCGCTCAATTCCTTGACACGTCGTCCCGCCCTTACATTGACAATGGAAGATCATGTGATTCACTATGCGCTGTATCAAAACCCTGCTACGGGCGACGCGCTGCATGATGCGTGTATTGCCAGCGATAATAGCATTGTCCGCTGTTATGTATCGCGTAATGGCTTTACCTCAACCTGTTATGTGCAGCGTATCACGGACCCAACCGTGGCGTCGCAATGGTCAACATGGACAGCGTTATCCGGTTCGACCAGCATCATGTTTCAGGATGGAGGCATTGCTATCTCAAAATGGCCTGACAACAGTCTGCACATCTATGCTCAGCAAGGAACAGGCGGCAATAGTATCTATAACTGGTATAGCAGTAACAATGGGCAAAGTTGGGCAGGTCCTGGCGCTATTCTTGCCCCACCGGGGGGAGCATTGTGTAAAGGCATTGGTAGTGCGGGCAATAACGATGTTTTTTTCCTCTACGATGTGTCTGGCGGTGAGGCGATAGGCTGTTCATTCTACACAACATCCTGGTCCGCACTGGCAAGTTGGACATTGCCTCCTATTGCCTACGGTGCCGGTCTGGCTATCGTTTGGAGCAGTTCACTCTATACCATCGTTTACACTGATGGTTATACACTTGCTTCCTGCACGTTTAACCCCGTCGGTACTCTATGGAGTAGCGGTTCTATCATTGCACCTGCAACCAGTACAGCCATTAGCCGCATCTACCCGCGTCTCTCGCTGCTTGATGGCATTTATACGCTAACAAGTATCGAATATGACTCAGGTCTACTCACAGGCTCCGTCTACTCCTACCCGCGTTTCAGGCAGTCCACTGACCTTATTCACTGGTCAGATGGCATGATTATCCCGGATATTACATGTACCTATGGTGCTGTCTGTTTCAAATTGCCGGTACCTCATAGCGGCAGTGCCGGGGCGCGTTACTATGTTGCCTCGTTATCCACTGTTTACAGTGCCGCCGCATTTCTCATAACCAGCACGAGCCAGTATCTTGATGTTTCCGCCTCCGTGCTGTCCTATCAACGGCTTGAGCAGGTAGGCAAACCTGCCCGTTTAGAATTACTGCTTGATAATGCACGTGGAGTCTACGATGGGCTCGTCAATGTGGGAGGCTCAAGCCAGCCTATTGGTCCAAACGCCTCGATGGTGTTAAGCGAGGGGTATAAGACGGGCAATCCACCGACTGTCACTGACGTGGTAAAGGTCGGTACCTATCATATCGAACAGATTCATTTTGTGCGCTCCCCGCAGGAGAATCACCTCCTCATTGTTGGGTTAGACCTATCACGCAACTTTGACCTGATTGCGCGATACCAGAATTCTTACACGAATCAGACACTTGGCTATCTTGTAGCCGAAGTATGCGCTCGTGCTGGAATGTTTGCGCCTGTTTTGCCGTCAACATCGCAGATGAGTCAGGTTGTGCCAGCATTTGTGATACAGGCCGGTATTTCCTATCGTCATGCGCTGCAAGAGTTGTGTGATACCTACGGCCTCTCCTACTTTCTTGACCAGAATGAAATCTTGCAATTTTATGAACTTTCAAGCAGTGATCCTTCGGTCTGGAGTTATCAGCCAGAGATTGAACTTGTCAGTTTCGGCAGTAGTGATATACGCGCAAACCATATTATTATCAGCGGCAAACCGCCGACCGGAGGGCAGGCAGGAGCGTTGACAACTGCTGAAGCGTATGATGACACCAATCTCCATCTTGTAGGAGTTGAGCGCATTTTGCATCATGTTGATCAAAAATTGGTGACTACCACACAATGCGCTCAAAAAGCTTCATTCCTCATGCTACAAGAGGCCCGTTCACAGGTTGCGCACACGGTGGGTGTTCCACTCAATCCCGCCTTGCAGTTATTCGACTGTATCACGCTCACGGATAGCGCGGCTCCAACCGGCAGCGGCAGAAGCGCAACCTGCCGCATCATCCATCTGCTGGCACGCTATGATGCCCAACACGGCCTGGATGATCTACAACTGGCATTAGAGGGAGTATAATGCCACGTCTTCTGCTCAAGAAAGCGATGGGAAGAGTCAGCGCATCTAAACGCGAAAACCGGATGCTAACGTCTAGATGCGCTTACTTCCAATAGGACGTGTTACCCTTGAACGCGCAGCAGGAGCTTTCCTACGTGGGAGCGAGATTCAATACGCTGGTGGGCTTCGGCGGCCTGTTCAAGGGGGAGAACGGCGGAGACATCAATTCTGAGTGACCCTTCTGCCATTAAGCGGAGGACTCGCTGAACGGTATCCGCGATCAGGTGAGGAGCGGTCTGGGTGAGCGAGGTGATGCTATACCCGATGACGGCCTTGTTCGTTTGCCACAGGTAGCTGGGGAGAACAGACTGTTCAGGCGCGTTGCTGGCATTACCATAAACGACCAGGCGTCCGAAAGGGGCAAGCAATGCAAGATTCTGGCTACGGGTTGGCTCTCCACGGGCATCGAGTGCGATATCAATACCTTTGCCCCCGGTTGCGTCTAGCACAGCTTGCTCGAATCCCTCGACCAGGAAGACCTGATCGTAGCCAAAGGTACGAGCATAGGCGGCTTTTTCCTTGCTGCTGGCTGTACCGAGGACGAGACGAGCGCCCAGGGTACGAGCGATCTGACCCGCTGCGATACCTACACCGCCCGATGCTGCATGGATAAGCACGCTCTCGCCCTGACGCATGCGGGCAGCATTGGCGAGTAAATCATAGGCTGTAGGGGCGACAGCAGGAAAGGCTGCTGCCTGCTCCAGATCAATAGAGCTATCGGAGGTGTTCAGTGGGAAGGTAAGCGCGGCCCGGGCTGTCGCATATTCTGCGTATCCTCCCTGTATCGTCAGTGCGGCTACCTGCTGCCCGACGCGGAATATCTCAACGCCTGATCCCAGGGCTGCGATAGTGCCTGAGACTTCGTAGCCGGGGGTAAATGGTGTGGGAAGCGCGTGGAATTCTCCTCGTCGTGCCATAAGCTCCGCGTAATTCACACCTGCGTATGCTACTTTAATTAAGACCTGTCCTACTGCGGGTTGGGGAATCGGCATGTCTCGAACCTCAAGGACCTCTGGCCCTCCGAAACGTGCGATGACGACTGCGTGCATAGTTTGTGTCTGCATATTTCTTATACTTTCTCTGGTTCTCGTGCCGCTTGCTGCTCGCTTCCCACTTCCTGCTCT
>DATGJV010000539.1:0-3957 GCA_035295005.1 Ktedonobacteraceae bacterium
GCGCCAGGAAGCAGCACAGGAGCAGCCAGTTTCGCGAAACTGGCTGCTCCTGTGCTGCTTCCTGGCGCTGGTTCATTCTATTTTACTCGAATATTGTTCCGATTTAATCCTCTGTATTAGATTACCGTGTAACGTTCTGCGAAAGAATGTGACTATAGAGCGTACATATACGTGTAACGATTCATATATTCCCCTGTAGTGTGGGAATGTGGTCGTACATCTTGCTGGTACGGGATAATGCGGATATCAGGTCGAATCCAGTGAATAAATTGGAATGGTACTGTGTTATCCAAAAAGAACGGTAAAAATAGTTGTTTAAAAAAACGGACATCCCCCATTTGGGATGGTAATAATACCTTATCATATTCTTGTTACCGTTGAGATAGTTATACCGTTCTCTTTTCATATAGGGAATTTCAATGGCGAGTCCCTAGTTTTTTATTATTCATTTCAGAGAGAAGTGTTGTGAATGGTTGGGACGAACGAAACTTGCACTTATCAACCTATTAACTCTTACGGCGTGATTGGTGATTGTCATTCTGTCGTGCTAATATCGCCAGATGGAGCGGTAGATTGGGGCTGTTTGCCAGATTTCGACAGCCCTGCCATCTTCTGCCGTTTATTAGATGCAGAACGTGGCGGCTACTTCCAGATCGGACCTACCGACAAATCAATCCCTGGATCACAACGCTACCTCAGCGGTAGCAATGTCCTGCAAACGAAGTTTGCTAGTACTACTGGTGAAATCGTGCTGACCGATTTTATGCCGGTAGAGACACTGAGCGCATGGCCCTATCGAGGTATGAATAATAATACCTGGACTCGTGAAGATGGCTCGTGTCATAGTATTGTGCGCGGCGTGGAGTGTACCTACGGTGAACTCCAGGTTACCATGATACTGAAAGTCAGCCCAAATTATGCTGCTTCACCGGCTGAGATAACCCTTTCACCTGACAATATGGGAGCGGTTATTTCTGGTGGCAATCAACACATCGGGTTGGGTATCGTTGGTGCGTACCGTGTTTCTTCGTTCTCTATGAGTATCACTCAGACGGAAAGGGAAGCGTATCCTTCGATTATCGCCACCATGACCTTGCGTGAAGGTGAGCGTATTCTGTTTGCTGTAGGCGTTGGTCGCAATGCACAGGCTGCCCGCCGTCTGGTGGAAGTTGAACTGCCCTTGCGCAATTTTGATTGGGAACTGGCGCACACATTGCACTGCTGGCGCAAATGGATCTCCAGCTGTAGCTATCATGGTCCATATACCAATCTCGTGCAACGCAGTGCGCTTACGCTCAAGATGATGACCTTTGCACCCACCGGGGCCATTGTCGCCGCTCCCACCACTTCTCTACCAGAAGGGTTGGGTGGAGAGCGCAACTGGGACTATCGTTTTACCTGGTTGCGTGACGCCACGTTTACCCTCTATGCGTTGAACGTACTGGGTTTCACGGAGGAAGCGCGGGCCTTCACCCACTGGCTGCAAGGATTGTCGTATGCTAATGGCGAAGACCTGCAAATCATGTACGGGATTCGTGGTGAACGTGACCTGACCGAGCATGAACTCAACCACCTGAGTGGCTATTGCGATTCACGGCCAGTGCGTATCGGTAATGGCGCGGCACAGCAGAAGCAACTCGATGTCTTTGGTGAAGTACTGGATTGTATCCATCTCTATCGTCGGCAGGGGTCTTTCGAGCGGTATGATGAAACGCTCGATGGGCCATTGTGGGCGATGATGCGTACACTGGTAGAACATGTTTGCGCTCACTGGCAAGAGAAAGATAGCGGTATCTGGGAAGTGCGTGGCGGTATGCGTCACTTTGTCTATTCAAAGGTGATGTGCTGGGTCGCTCTTGACCGGGGTATTCGTGCCGCGCAACAACTCAATCTGGAAGCAGACCTGCCCCGCTGGTGTCTCGTTCGCGACCAGATTCGTGCTGACATCCTCATGCATGGCTATAATACGTCAATCGGCTCCTTTACTCAGTCCTATGACGATGCCGCACTGGATGCCTCGAATCTCTTGTTGCCGCTTGTGGGCTTCATTCCACCGGATGATCCGCGCATGCGTTCGACAGTAGACCGCATGATTGATCAGTTGACGGATGAGCATGGCTTTGTCTATCGCTATCTCAACCACGATGGTTTGAGTGGTTCAGAAGGCAGTTTCACCATTTGTACCTTCTGGCTGGTTGATAACCTCGCGATGCAGGGCCGTCTCTCGGAAGCGCGTTCGCTCTTCGAGCGATTGATCACCTATGCCGGACGGCTGGGCCTGTTCTCAGAGGAAATTGACTCGGAGCGCAATATCGCTCTGGGTAACTATCCCCAGGCATTTACGCATATCGCGTTGATTAACAGCGCCATGAACCTGCAAAAGGCCGAGGCGCGTTTGTCGGAACATCATACCGACCCGATTGTAGCGGCCATCAGATTGCATAATGGCAATACAAGCATTGGACGGTAGATGTATTCAGCAGGAAGGTGCCAGTGAGAGCAGAACATCATATACAAATGATGTTCTGCTCCCACTGGCACCTTCCTGCTGAATACATTTTGTCCTTATTTTTGTGTGATTGTACCCTGACTTATATAATGAAAAAAGAGACGATGGTATCCGAAAGTAATACGCCAAATTATCCAACTGCCAGCCTGAAACCGCACCGTGACGAGAGCCTTGCCAGTGGACACCTCTGGATATTCTCGGGGGCATTACAACAACCACCAAAGTGGATTGAATCCGGTGGGCTGGTTGATGTGAAATCAGCGAAGGGCCAGTTTGTGGCGCGTGGCTATTATAATCCGCAGACCGATATCGCGATACGCATCCTGACGCACGATCATGATGAGGCCATAGATACGGATTTTTTACGTCGCCGTATACGCAGCGCGATGCAATTGCGTCAGGTCTTTGATGCTGAACAAACGAATACGTACCGTCTAATAAATGCAGAGGGCGACCTGTTGCCAGGGTTGGTAGTAGATCGCTACGCCGAAGTGCTGGTGGTACAGATTCATACTGCCGGTATGGAGCACTTGCGTCTTATGTTGGTTGATGCCTTGATGGAGGAAACGGGAGTGCGTGGCATATTGATGCGCAATGATGGGCAATCACGCCGCCGCGAAGGACTGGATGTGGAGGAGCCACGTGTCGTAGCAGGTGCCGTCCCGACTCGCGTTGCTGTACGTGAAAACGGCGTCCTGTTTGAGGTTGACCCCTGGGAAGGTCAAAAAACGGGCCTGTTCCTCGACCAGCGTGATAAACGTGCAGCGTTACGTAAATATACTTACGGCAAACGAGTTTTAAACTGCTTCAGTTATACCGGCGGTTTCTCCGTCTATGCGGCATTGACCGACCCGCAAACACACGTTACCAGCGTTGATATCTCCGCACCAGCCATAGAAGCAGCACGAGAACATTTCGTCATGAATGGCATAGACCCCAATCAACATCAATTTCTCACAGCCGATGTCTTCGACTACCTGGAACAGGCCCGCAGCAAGGGAGAACAGTTCGATGTCGTTGTACTCGATCCACCCGCCTTTGCCAAAACGCAGAGTGCGCGTACACAGGCGCTAAAAGCCTACCGTCGTCTCAACATGCTCGGTATGCAAGTCCTCCGTCCCGACGGTATCCTGCTCACCTGCTCCTGCTCAGGCGTGGTAGGCATGGACGATTTGCTCGGCACGATCTCGCAAGTCGCACAACGCCTGCAACGTCCAGTCCAGTTGCTGGAAAGCTATACTCATGGTGTAGACCATCCTATTCATATAGCCATGCCAGAAACTGCCTATCTCAAAGCTATTTTTTGCAGAGTAGGGTAAGCCAGTATAATACGTTAATTTTACTATGCGGCCCTTGAGCTGGCCCCTGTTTGGTGGAAGAGAGGAAGTTGGAATATACTACATATATCCGACCTGAATCTGAGCAAGCGAAACATGAAGTAGATGCGA
>DATGJV010000540.1:0-10643 GCA_035295005.1 Ktedonobacteraceae bacterium
CCGCCTGATCAACAAGGAAACCGGCGAAATCATCGAGAAGGATATCTTCATGGGTGATTTCCCCCTGATGACGAAGGAAGGCACATTCATTATTAATGGTGCGGAACGTGTGGTGGTCAGCCAGCTAGTACGTTCCCCCGGCGTCTACTATACCGCCGATGAAGATGCGACAACCGGGCGTAGGCTCTTTGCCGCCAAACTTATTCCTGGTCGCGGTGCGTGGCTCGAATTCGAGACCAGCAACAAGAACCTCTTGACGGTCAAAATTGATCGCAAGCGTAAGTTGCCGGTCACGACACTTCTGCGTGCTATTGCCAGCCTGGCGAAAGACCAGTTTCATATTGAAAACCTTGACCTGTCTACCGACCAGGGCATTCTTGATGCCTTCCGTGACGTAGATAACGATACCAACGTTCGTTATATGCAGGCGACACTGGACCGTGATCCCGTCAAGCGTGAGGACGAGGCGCTGCTTGAACTTTATAAAAAGCTGCGACCCGGCGATCCCGCCACCGTGGATAACGCCCGTTCGCTTGTCAAGAACCTGTTCTTCAATGCCCGTCGCTATGACCTCGGCAATGTTGGACGCTATAAACTGAACCGCAAGCTCGATCTGGCGATTCCGCAATCGCAGCGTATTCTGACGCAGGATGATCTGGTGAACATTATTCGCCGCCTGATCCAGTTGAACAACGGTCATGGGAAGAAAGACGACATTGACCACCTGGGCAACCGCCGCGTGCGTTGCGTGGGTGAGCTAATCCAGGCGCAATTCCGCGTCGGCCTCCTGCGTATGGAGCGCGTCGTTAAAGAGCGCATGAGCATTCAGGAGCCGGGACAGGCGACCCCCAATGCCCTGATTAATATCCGTCCGGTCGTCGCCGCCATGAAAGAATTCTTCGGTGGTAGCCAGTTATCGCAGTTTATGGATCAAACCAATGCGCTGGCCGAAATTGGGCATAAACGCCGTTTGTCGGCACTCGGCCCCGGCGGTCTCTCTCGTGAGCGGGCCGGATTCGATGTCCGTGACGTTCACCAGTCGCACTATGGTCGCATCTGTCCCATTGAGACGCCTGAAGGTCCGAACATCGGTCTGATCGGTAACCTTGCGACCTATGGACAGGTAAACCCTTACGGTTTCGTTGAGACACCCTATCGCAAAGTCTACAAGCGACTTTCCACGCAGGACCGTCGTTTGATCGGTCGCGAGTTCCGCGGTATCGCGGGACACGAGCGCGAAGATGTGATGACCGCTGACGGCGACGTACTGATTAAAGCCCGTACCCGCGTGCGCATTGACGAGGCGCTGTTCAACCAGCTTGCCGCGTTGTATAGCGATGCCGATGTACGTATTCGGCCATTTGTGACTGATGAAGTAGATTATCACACCGCCGATGACGAAGAGAACTTCTGGATTGCCCAGGCGAACGCGAAACTGACAGCGAACAACGAGTTCGCAGAAGATCGTGTCCTGTCACGTAATCAGGGTGAGTTCGTCATGGAAAGTGCGGATGTGATGGACTACATGGACGTATCGCCACGACAAACGGTGAGCGTCGCAACCGCCCTGATTCCATTCCTTGAACATGACGACGTGAACCGCGCACTGATGGGTGCGAACATGCAACGTCAGGCGGTACCTCTGCTGCGTCCGCAGTCGCCAATTTGCGGCACCGGTATCGAGCGGCAGGTTGCCATTGACTCCGGTCAGGTTCTCATAGCGAAGGTCAGTGGCGAAGTGATGAGCGCGACCGCTCGTCGTATTGAGATTGTGGATAACGAGGGTGAGTTGCATACGTACCGCTTGCGCAAGTTCGTGCGCTCCAATGCCGGTACCTGCATCAACCAGCGACCGATTGTGACCAAAGGCGACTATGTGCAGGTTGGTCAGGTCATCGCTGATAGCTCCTCGACGGAGAATGGCGAACTCGCGCTTGGTCAGAACATTCTGGTAGCCTTCATGAGCTGGGAGGGTGGCAACTACGAAGACGCTATTCTGATCAGCGAGCGTATCGTGCGTGAAGACTACTTCACTTCGATACACATTGAGAAATATGAAATTGATGCCCGTGATACGAAACTCGGTCCCGAAGAGATTACGCGAGACATTCCGAACGTCGGTGAGGAAGGACTCAAGAATCTCGACGAGCGCGGCATCATTTACGTGGGTGCCGAGGTTGGCCCACAGGATATTCTGGTCGGCAAAATTACTCCGAAAGGTGAGACAGAACTGACGGCGGAGGAAAAACTGTTGCGTGCTATCTTCGGTGAAAAGGCGCGTGAAGTGAAGGATACATCCTTGCGCGTACCACACGGAGAGCGTGGCAAGATTGTCGAAGTCAAAATGTTCTCACGCGACGAAGGCGATGAGCTGCCGCCGGGAGTCAATCAACTGGTGCGTGTCAGTATTGCACAGAAGCGCAAGATTGGCGCGGGCGACAAGATGGCCGGGCGTCACGGCAACAAGGGCGTTATCTCGCGGGTACTCCCGATTGAAGATATGCCATTCTTGCCCGATGGTACGCCGGTAGACATCATCCTGAACCCGCTGGGTGTGCCGCACCGTATGAATATCGGACAAATCATGGAGACCCATCTGGGTTGGGCTGCCAACGAACTTGGTTTCAAGATCGCCACACCCGTCTTTGATGGAGCTTCAGAGGAAGATATCGAAGAATTCCTGCGCCGCGCAAGTCTGCCGGATACAGGAAAGGTACAACTCTATGATGGACGCACAGGTGAGCCGTTTGACCATCCCATCACCGTCGGCTATACCTACATGTTGAAGCTGGCGCACCTTGTCGAAGACAAAGTTCACGCCCGTTCAACTGGCCCGTACAGCTTGATTACGCAGCAGCCTCTCGGCGGTAAAGCGCAGTTTGGCGGACAGCGTTTCGGTGAGATGGAAGTCTGGGCATTGGAGGCGTATGGCGCGGCAAACATCCTCCAGGAGATTCTGACGGTCAAGTCAGACGACGTGGTGGGTCGTGTCAAGACCTACGAGGCGATTGTCAAAGGCGAAAATATCATGGAGCCGGGAGTACCGGAGTCCTTCAAAGTGTTGGTAAAAGAATTACAGAGTCTGGGCATTAACGTTGAGGTTCTGAACGAGGATGAGCAAAAAATCCAGTTCGTTGAGGATACCTCTAACGATGTGATGCCAGAACTTGGGATAAATCTGTCCGGTTTCGAGGGAGACCAGTAATGTGGTAGGGGCCTGATTGATCGTGCCCAACGCGACGAACGCAGCAATGTCGTGTTCCGATGTATTGGCAACGTGCCCACGGGCCGATACATCGGCGTTAGTCGCGATAAATTAGGCTCCTACAATGAGGAGGCAGCATGCTCGAAGTAAATGATTTTAATGCTATCCGTATTAGCCTTGCCAGCCCCGAGCAGATTCGCGGATGGAGTTATGGTGAGGTCACGAAACCGGAGACTATTAACTATCGTACACTCAAGCCTGAAAAAGATGGCTTGTTCTGCGAGCGCATTTTTGGCCCGACAAAGGACTGGGAATGCTATTGCGGAAAATATAAGCGTGTACGTTTCAAAGGCATCGTCTGTGACAAATGTGGCGTTGAAGTTGCACGTTCAAAGGTGCGCCGCGAACGTATGGGCCATATCGAACTGGCCTCGCCTGTTAGCCACATCTGGTACTTTAAAGGCACACCCAGTCGCATTGGTCTCTTGCTCGACCTCTCGCCGCGCAACCTGGAGCGCATTCTCTACTTTGCGCTCTATGTCGTCATCAGTATTGATGAAGAGGCGCGTCAGGCTGAGCTTATGCACCTCGACGAGGAAATGCAGCGCCTGGAGCAAAGCTCCGATAGCGAGGTTGTCGAGCGCATCGAGGCTCTGAAAGAGCAACGTGCGAACAATAGCCAGGATATCCAACATCGTTTCACCCAGAACCGGGTGGAGATTGAGGAGCGTCGCGAGCAGGAACTGGAGCGGGCGCGTCAGGCCGAGAGTGAAACCCTGGCTTTGTTGCGCGAGAAAATGAATGATGTCACTGATGAAGATATCAATTTTGAACCTGCCGATCAGACCATTGTCAAGGCCGAGGACACCGTTCTATCAAAACATATCGAATCGCTGGAGCGCATCGCTGAAGGCTACCGCAACAACATTGTCGAGCGTGCGCGTGAAGATATCAAAGGGCTCAGTGAAGAGAGCAAACGCGACGTAGAGCGTTCAGATTTTGACTTTCAGGGTCAGATTGACAATGCCCAGACGCGCATCGAGGCCGATCGCGTCAATTTGCGCCAGCACATTGAGCAGTTGCGCCGCGACCTCGAAGGTCTCAAGAAAATGGACCTGTTGCAGGAGAATCGCTACCGCGAACTGAAAGACGCTTTCAGAGGCGTTTTTCAGGCCGGTATGGGTGCCGAGGCGGTGCGTGAACTCATTTCCGCCATTGACCTGGATAAGCTTTCAGCCGACCTGCGTCATGAAATTAGTTCGACCGTCGGTCAGCGCCGCAAGAAGGCGACAAAGCGACTCAAGGTCGTCGAGGCGTTCCGCAAATCGCATACGTCGCCGGAGTGGATGATTCTGACGGTGTTGCCGGTGTTGCCACCCGACCTGCGCCCAATGGTGCAGTTGGATGGTGGCCGTTTCGCAACGTCCGACTTGAATGACCTGTACCGGCGCGTCATCAACCGCAATAACCGCCTCAAGCGGCTGCTTGAGTTGAGCGCACCTGAAATCATCATTCGCAACGAGAAGCGTATGTTGCAGGAAGCATGTGACGCGCTGATTGATAACGGGCGGCGCGGACGTGCCGTTGCCGGTTCCGGTAACCATAAGCTCAAGAGCCTGTCTGACATGCTCAAAGGCAAATCAGGACGTTTTCGCCAGAACTTGCTGGGTAAGCGCGTGGACTACTCTGGCCGCTCGGTCATCGTGGTCGGTCCAGAACTCAAACTGCACCAGTGCGGTTTGCCCAAGCGTATGGCGCTGGAATTGTTCAAGCCGTTCGTTATGCGCAAGCTGGTTGAGCAAAACTTTGCGCACAACATCAAGAGCGCCAAGCGTTTTGTCGAGCGCATCAAGCCAGAGGTCTGGGATGTGTTGGAAGAGGTCATTAAGGACCATCCAGTACTGTTGAACCGTGCGCCAACGCTGCACCGTCTGGGTATCCAGGCCTTTGAGGCAGTGCTGGTTGAGGGCAGCGCCATCCAACTGCACCCGCTCGTATGTTCGGCCTTCAATGCCGACTTCGACGGCGACCAGATGGCGGTACACGTTCCGCTCTCTGACAAGGCGCAGGATGAGGCACGGCAGTTGATGCTGTCAACCCGCAACCTGCTGGCCCCCGGTACTGGCGAACCTTCTATCGGTGCTAGCCAGGATATGGTGTTGGGTTGCTTCTACCTGACGCAAATGCGCCCGGAGAGGAAAGGCGAAGGGCGTGTCTTTACCGATACGACCGAGGCCCTTCTGGCGTATCAGCATGGCGTCGTGGAGTTGCAGGCGAAGATTAAAGTGCGCCTCGGCGATGTAGACATCTACAATACCCCGCCACCTGACAAGGCAACGATGCGTACCAATGGCAAACCGGTTGAGACGACCGTTGGACGTATCATCTTCAATGAGGCGTTGCCGGAGCGTTTGCGCTACAAAAACTATGAGATGAAGAAAGAGAATCTGCGTCAGGTCATCGGCGAATGCTTCAAAGAGTATGGGCGCGTCAAAACCGCCGAACTCGCCGACGAAATCAAACGTCTTGGGTTCACGTTCGCAACGAAGGCCGGTGCCACCATTGCTATCAGCGATGTCAAAGTGCCGGAAGAGAAACAGGGTATCCTGGCGGATACCGATAAAATCATTGACGAGCTGGACGAGCAGTACCGTGAAGGTTTGATTACCGATCAGGAGAAATATACGCAAACGGTTGATGCCTGGACAAATGCAACGGATGCAGTAACCAAAGTGATTGAACATACGCTTGATCCCTATGGTTCGATTGCTACCATCGCTAAATCGGGCGCAACGAAAGCGAAGTTCCAGCAGATTCGCCAACTATCCGGTATGCGTGGCCTGATGGCGAGTCCTTCGGGACGTATCATTGCCATTCCTATTCGTGGAAACTTCCGCGAAGGCTTGAGCGTGTTGGAGTACTTTATCAGTAGCCACGGCGCTCGTAAGGGTCTGGCCGATACCGCTTTGCGTACCGCAGAGTCCGGCTACCTGACGCGCCGTCTGATTGACGTTGCGCAGGACGTGATTGTGACCGAGGAAGACTGCGGTACCACTGATGGTATCCTCATCACAGAAAAAGACAGCAAGGGCATGATGCTGCCCGATATTCGCAGCCGTTTGACGGGGCGTATTCTGGCAGAAGCTATCCCTGGCTTTGAACAGGTCGAAGTCGGTGAAGAGCTGACCGATGAACTGGTTGATGAGATTGTCAATGCCGGTGTTCAGGCCGTGCGCGTGCGTTCAGTGTTGGCCTGTCTTACGCCTCACGGCATCTGCCGTAAGTGCTACGGACGCGACCTCGCCGCGAATGCGCTGGTTAAGCTCGGTGCGGCTGTCGGTATTATTGCTGCCCAGTCAATCGGTGAACCTGGCACGCAGTTGACCATGCGTACCTTCCATACCGGTGGTATTGCCGGTGCGCAAGGTGACATTACGCAAGGTCTGCCACGTGTCGAAGAGCTGTTCGAGGCGCGTGTGCCGAAAGAGAAGGCGGAGATTAGCGAAATTGACGGCAAGGTGGAGATCATCAAAGATGAGAACACCTCCGCTCGTACCGTTCGTGTCGTTTCAACCAATGTCTTCTTTGATGAATACACGTTGCCAGAGGGCAGCAATATTCTCGTAGGCGACCACGAACATGTCCATAAAGACCAGATTGTCGCGATGATGCCCGCCGAAAATGGCGGCGAGCAGGTTCCTGTGGTGGCACGGACCGAAGGAGAGGCGTCGCTGAATGCGGATGGCGTTCTCAATATCCGGTTCGAGGAGCGCGAAGAGCGTTCGTATGCGATTCCAGTCTCGCGCAACATCATTGTTGAGCAGGGTCAGACGATTACGGCGGGTACGCCAATTACGTCCGGTCAGCTTGAGCCACAGGATGTCTTGCGCATCCAGGGGCGCGATGCAGTGCAGTCGTATCTCGTCAAAGAGGTACAGCGTGTGTATCGTAATACTGGTGTGTATATCAATGACAAGCACATCGAGGTCATTATCCGGCAGATGCTGCGCCGTGTGCGTGTGGACGAGCCGGGCGATACCGAGATGTTGCCCAACGACCTTGTAGATCGTTTCAGGTATGAGGATACCAACGCCCGTGTGCTGGCGGAAGGCGGCGAGCCTGCCACCGCGCAGACGGTGCTGTTGGGCGTGACGAAAGCTTCCCTCAACACGGATAGCTTCCTGGCCGCAGCATCGTTCCAGGAAACCACCCGCGTATTGACCGAAGCGGCGATTGAGGCGCAGACAGACCACCTGGTGGGCCTCAAAGAAAACGTCATTATCGGTAAACTCATCCCGGCTGGCTCTGGCATAGCACAGCGGCGGCGCGATCAAATCGCTCGCCAGCAGGCGGCGGCGGCTCGACTTGCATCCGCTCAGCCCGCTTCTCTGGCTGGCATTGGCGCGAGTACCGTCGGCGCTGTTGCTAGTACTCTTGGAAGTTCCAACTTCCCGGCCCTTGACAGTTTGGGTAATGAGTGATAGGATAAGAATCCGCATACAGGTGTAGGGGCGCGATTTATCACGCCCTCCGAAAAACAATGTAGGGGCGTGATTTATCACGCCCAGGGATGTGTTAGCGTACTGCACATAAACAAAACACCGTAGGGGCCGGTTTACCGCGCCCACCGCCGATTTATCGGCAATGTGACACAGGCCGATAAATCGGCGGTGGGCGCGGTAAACCGGCCCCTACGGGTACGTGCATTATCACAACATTCATAGAAATAATAGGACAGGGAGGATCGTTCTTTGCCGACGATCAATCAATTGGTCCGTAAGGGCCGCTCAAACAAAGAAAGAAGGTCTAAGGCTCCGGCGCTCTTGTATTCGTACAACGCGCTGAAGAACCGGACCTCCCGCTTGCGCGGATCGCCGCAGAAACGTGGGGTATGTACGCAGGTGCGTACAATGACGCCCAAGAAGCCGAATTCGGCAATGCGTAAAATTGCTCGTGTTCGTTTGACGAACCAGATGGAAGTGACCGCATACATTCCTGGCGAAGGGCATAATTTGCAAGAACACTCCGTGGTACTCATTCGGGGCGGGCGTGTAAAGGATTTGCCGAGCGTGCGTTACCATATTGTACGTGGTACGCTGGACAGCGATGGCGTCGCAAAACGTCGCCGCGGTCGCTCGAAATATGGGGCCAAACGGCCCAAGCCGGGTCAGGCTGCCGCCACAGGTAAGGGCGGTCGGAAGTAATTACGTTGATTGTGTAGATCGCGCTACGACAACCAGTCCGTTATTGTTGCGTCATCTACCCGAAACCACCTGAGTGCCTTTTTTCAGGTAGGTCGGCAAATACACGTCATCGCGAAGAGGCTATTATGCGAGGGCGATACACAAACCTCGTGTGCAGTCCTTTCGCGCTGACCGTCGAGTGTTCTCCATCATTGCGATGGATAGGCACCCGCGTGTAGGCGTCCGAAGAAGATTGGGAAAGTATTCACCAATCGAATCGACGCCTTTTCTGGTGCCTACTATCCTGGATAAGCTCGAACTGGTACCGACTGACGAAAGCAAGCTAATCGGTTGAGGAGACAAAAATATGCCACGACGAAAGAGAGTCGTGCGGCGACCAGACGTACCGGATGCAAAGTACAAAAGCCGGAACGTGGCCCGCTTTACAAGTAAACTAATGTTGGATGGAAAACGTAGCCTCGCGGAACGTATCATTTATGATGCCTTCGAGGCTATCGAAGCTAAGCAGAAGCGTCCACCTCTCGATGTATTTGAGCAGGCGCTCAAAAATGCGACGCCTTCTATTGAAGTAAAGCCCCGCCGTGTCGGTGGTTCAACCTATCAAGTTCCTATGGATGTTCGTAAAGACCGTGGGAATGCGCTTGCGATGCGTTGGCTGATTAAATCAGCTCGCTCTCGTAATGGGCGCTCAATGGCCGAAAAACTTGCCAGCGAATTGATGGATGCCGCCGCGGGACAGGGCGCAACCATTAAGAAACGTGAGGAGACCCACAAAATGGCGGAGTCTAACAAGGCTTTCGCTCATTATCGCTGGTAATAATACATCATGGCAAGAGAATTCCCACTCGAAAAAACTCGTAATATTGGTATCATTGCTCATATAGATGCTGGTAAAACAACCACTACTGAGCGTATCCTCTTCTACACCAAGAAAATTCACCGCATGGGTGAGGTGCATGAAGGGGCTGCGACTATGGACTGGATGCCCCAGGAGCAAGAACGCGGCATTACTATCACGTCTGCCGCGACTACCTGTTTCTGGCTCGATTATCGTATCAACATCATTGATACCCCCGGTCACGTTGACTTCACTGCCGAGGTCGAACGCTCTCTGCGTGTCCTCGATGGCGGCGTTGTTGTATTCGACGCGGTCGCCGGTGTCGAGCCACAGTCCGAGACAGTCTGGCGTCAGGCGAATAAGTATAATGTCCCTCGTATCTGTTTTGTCAATAAAATGGATCGCACCGGAGCCGATTTCTGGCGTACTGTAGACATGATTCGTGAACGACTCGGCGCGGTACCCGTACCGATCCAGGTTCCTGTTGGTCGCGAAAGCAATTTTAAAGGCTTTGTTGATCTCATTGACATGCAGGCAGTCATTTTTACCGACGACCTGGGAACAAAGTCGGATCATACGGATGTGCCGACAGGCATGGAAGCGGAAACGACGCAACACCGGGAATTCTTGATTGAGCGCATAGCTGAAACCGATGAGGAACTGACCCTCAAATATCTTGAGGGCGAAGAAATTACAAAAGAGGAGCTTGTTGCCGCTTTACGCAAGGCTACCATTGCCGGCACGCTGGTGCCGGTGCTTTGCGGTACGGCGCTGAAAAATAAAGGCGTGCAGGCTATGCTTGACGCAGTGATCGCTTACCTGCCTTCTCCTCAAGAAATTCCCGCTCCCACTGGCATCAATCCTGATACCGATGAAACTGTCACACGCGAGGTGAACGACTCGGCACCTTTCAGTGCCCTGGTCTTCAAAATTGTATCCGATCCCTTTGTCGGTCGCCTTTCCTACCTGCGTGTTTACTCTGGCACCCTGACAAAAGGGTCGGCTGTTGAGAATAGTACGAAAGACAAGTCCGAGCGCATTGGTCGCCTTTTGCGTATGCACGCCAATCACCGTGAGGACATTGACGAGATTCGAGCGGGAGATATCTGTGCGGCTGTCGGTTTGCGTAACACCTTCACCGGCGATACGCTCTGTGACCGGGATAATCCAGTTGTACTGGAGAACATCATCTTTCCGCAGCCCGTCATTGATATCGCTATTGAGCCAAGGACACGCGCCGACCAGGACAAAATGGCACTGGCTCTCAATAAACTGGCCGAAGAGGACCCGACCTTCCAGTTACATACAGACCTGGATAGTGGACAAACCATTATCAGCGGCATGGGTGAACTACACCTGGAAGTAATCGTTGATCGTATGTTCCGCGAGTTCAAAG
>DATGJV010000541.1:0-3716 GCA_035295005.1 Ktedonobacteraceae bacterium
GGTAAGAAGAGGCTCAGGACAATCAGCGAAATGCTGGCAAGCAGGACGGGGAAAAATGCCAGCGCCGGGATATGCAACCGATCCCACAATTGACCACCGATGAGCGGCCCCACAAAGGCAACGCAATAATTCAGTGAGAGCGTGATACCGGTCAGACGTGCTACCTCATCATGGCTTGCCAGCAATGGCGGCAGAGCGATACCGAGCGTGAAGACGAGCGCGGAACTGCCGCCCAGCAACGCGGCCCACCAGGGTTCCAGCGCGGCAGGCGTAAACACCCAGCCAGTGATGGCAATCCCACAGATAATACCGGCGATGATAAAGGGCGAACGACGCCCGGCCAGCCATTGCGCAAAGAATGTGACGCCCAGGCTCACCGGCAATTGCGCCACATTCAACACGCCCAGAGCAAGCGATGTTATGCCCGCGTGATGCGTCGCCGTGTTGTAGACGGCAATCCAGCTATTCATGTTGAAATAGATGAGGCTACCCCCACCAAGCAATATCCCCAGGTGCAAGGAGTTCACACGAGCCTTCTTCTGACCCGGCACATTATCCATATTACCCGCAACGGTAGGGGCAGCTTCAGCCCGTCCGCTCTCTCCCATTCCACCATCGCCCATTTGCACATCGTCTTCATCATCGGTCTGCACTTCAGAGGAACGGGCTGAAGCTGCCCCTACCGTTGCGGAGGGTTCGCGGTAAATAAATTCGGGGGGCGCGAAGATGAGCCAGAGGGCGAGGACGAGGATGATGGGGACAGTCCAGATGACAAATGTTGCCGCCCAGGCATCGTTGCCGAGGAATTGTCCCATGATGGGAACGGTGATACCGGCACCGACGGCTTCGCCAATAATTAGCCCATCGCTAAATAAGGCGGCGACCATGCCAATATGACGGGGGAACCAGCGCCTGGCCAGGACGGGTACTGCTGTCTGGGCAATGGTAATACCGAGGCTCAGCAAGATGGTAAAGCAGTAGAGCGAGAGGATTGAGGGCCAGAGGACGCGCAAAAATGTTCCCAGGCTCAGTAGAATCAGGCCAATGGTAACGCAACGTCGTCCGCCTATTCGCCCCACCAGCAAACCGGAAGGCCACGCAAAACATCCCAGCACCAGTATTGGCAGCGCCGTTAGCACGCCTGTCGCGGTATAGGAAAGTCCCAGATCACGCTGAATTAATGGTAGCACGGGCGGTACTGCTAGAATGACGGTGCGCAGGTTGAAGCCAACCAGTGTCACTAAAGTAGAAACGAGAATAACACGCCAGGGGTTCGTGAAATACCCACCTGTGGGTTTGGATGCCATAGATATCCTCTTATTCCTGTGGCCGGTACTCGCCAATAATATGCTCAAAATGAGGACGGTAGCGCGATGCGAGGTAATCATCGGGATTGACGCGCCTGGCCGGCCAATTTTTACCGGGGATATCGGTAGCGATATAACGCCCATTGCGATGACCCGCCATTAGACCATGCGTTCCCTGCTCCACAAGGCTCATGGCGACGTTGGCATAATAGATCGCCATGTGCTTATCGTAGGCATCAGGCTCACCGCTGCGCAAGAAGTAGGTCAGGTCAATCGGCAGAAAACGCACATGAGGCACGCGCTCCGTTAATTGCCCGGCGAGAAACTCTGCGACGTTGGCCTTCTTGCGATGGCCATAGGCATCAGGCTCACCAACTTCTGGCACCGGCACACCAAAGTTCGCGCCCTCCGATAGCAACACCAGCGAATAGTTCCGCGGATTATGCCTGTCCTTCTCAACCAGCGTGGCAAGCCTATCAATGTCTGCGGGAACTTCAGGAATCAGCACGCGGTCAGCCCAGGTGACGACAGCCGTTTCCAGTGCGGTGAAACCGGCATCGCGCCCAAACATACGGAACAATAGCGTCTCACTGTGCGAACCAGCCGTCGAGCGCAGGCGCGTAATGAACTCCGCCGCTCTCGTAATCGCTGTCTGGAAACCGATACAGTAATCGGTGCCGTGGACATCGTTATCCATCGTTTTAGGAATACCCCAGACTGGCACGCCCTTTGTGGTCAACACAGCTCCATAACTCAAGGTATCATCGCCGCCAATCACTACCAGACCGTCCAGCCCCAGAAATTGCATGTTGGCTATTACTTCACCTGTCAGGTCAACGCGGTCATCCAGTTTGTGACCATTCCCGTAACTTGCCAGGTGTGGCGGCAAATCTTTCACCTGCATTCGAGCGGGATTGGTGCGTGTGGATTGCAAGACGGTACCACCTTGCCGATCAATCGTGCGGGTATTCAACCGCGTCAATGGAACAAGATAGCCGCCGTGCCACGAATTCGGTTCATCGGCGCGGAAAATCAATTCTTCGATGCTGCGTGAGCGGTTGAGGCAGGTAATCCCTTCCCAACCTGCACGCAAGCCCATCACGCGAATCCCCATTGTTTCAGCACGATATACCACCGCCTTGATGGCAGCGTTCAATCCAGGCACGTCGCCACCGCCGGTCAATATCCCTAGAGAGCGTATGGGAGTCGAAATATGTTCAGGCATTGCCTATCCTCTTTCCTTAAAAATATGATACTTATTTTTAGCACAACAGTATGGTCGTAGAGTGCGTCAACTGATTATAGTATATGCTTTTTGAGGGGGAGAATAGCAAATATTAGATGCTCTGAACGAACGGGAATCAGGAATGATCCTGTCCGCAATTCGCGATACACTCCTTTTACATGCAGCAAAAAGGATGACCGCAATGCAGCCAACAGACAACGATTGGTTACGCTGAAATGGAACTGCATGAGAAAGGAAACAAGATGCGAAACACGTTTATCATCCTCTGGGAACCGGGTCCGGCCTGGGTTCCGGGCAAGACCGTGCGCGAACAGCCTTACTGGGAACAGCATGCCACCTTCATGGATCGGCTGTTTGAAAACGGGATGGTGGTACTGGGTGGCCCCTTTGCCGATGCGACAGGATCGCTGGTGATCCTTGAAGCAGAGAACGAACACGAAGTGGCTGACATCATCGCGCATGACCCATTTGCGGTGCATGAGATTTTTGCTCTCAGCAGCTTCAAGCAGTGGCTCCTTTTTCTGGATGCACGTCACAAAGAATGAAGAAAATATATCACAAAAGATTGGCCGCCGGGGAACACCGGAATGGGTACGCCCATTCCAATGTTCCTCGGCGGCCAATCTTTTGTGATCAACGCAGTGCGTCATCTTCCAGGTTTGAAGCTAGCCACGCTTAGGGAGTTGCTGCAACGACCAGCGATTGCCATCAGGATCACTAAAGTAGGCAAATGACCCCCATTCTAGCACTTCAACCTCACTGATGTCCACGCTCCGTTTGAACAGTTCCTCGCGCACGGCCCTCACATCGGAGACCACCATAAGATACGATTCGATTGCTCCCGGCTGCATCGTGGTAATGCCCACACCCAGCACGATGGAACACGCCGAACCGGGAGGGGTCAACTGCACAAAGCGCAGTCCCTCGTGAACCGGCACGTCAAAATCGGCGTGAAAGCCAATCTTCTCCACATAAAAAGCCTTTGCGCGATCAACATCCGTCACAGGAACTGGAACCAACTCAATTTTCATCTGCATGTCTGCCATAGTTACTTCCCTCTTTCTTTATAATTCTTGTCCTTGATCCTTGACTCATCGTCTACTCCAAGTATAAACTGAAAGAAGGACACAATCCATCCTTCTTTGAGCGAATATTCTTGAACA
>DATGJV010000542.1:0-5640 GCA_035295005.1 Ktedonobacteraceae bacterium
TACGCGGGCAATCTAATCGGTGCGCTAGGTGCAATTGACGCTGGTATAACTACGCTCCTCGACTGGTCTCATATCCAGAACACGCCTGAACATTCGGATGCTACCATCAAGGCACTCCAGGAGTCGGGGTTACGGGCAGTCTTCGCGTATGGCAACCCGAACACCTCACTGGCCGACTGGTGGTTCAATAGCAGCCTGAAACACCCGGAGGATGTCAGGCGGCTGCGCACGCAGTATTTCTCGTCGGAGGATCAGCTTATCACGCTGGCCGTGGCACCGCGGGGACCGGAATTCACAACGATGGAGGTAGCCAGGCACGATTGGGCGCTGGCACGCGAGGTCGGCGCACGCATTACCGTTCATGTTGGGGTGGGTGAGAACGGCTTCTCTGGCGGTGTCAGGCAAATGTACGAGGAGGGCTTACTTGGCCCTGATACCACGTACATCCATTGCTGTACGCTCAGTGACGATGAATTGAAGGCCATCATAGATACCGGAGGGACATTCTCAATTGCAACCGCCGTTGAAATGCAAATGCGCCATGGCATGCCTCCCATTGACCGGATACTCAGGCTCGGCGCACGTCCCAGTTTGAGCGTGGATGTCGAAACAAACGTACCCGGTGATATGTTCACCCAGATGCGAGCCGCATTCCAGTGCCAACGCGCACTGGTGAACCAGCGTGCGCTCTATGGCGGCGGCTACGAGGGTGAGAATCTGGTCACGGTACAGGATGTGCTGGAATTTACGACCATTGAAGGCGCACGAGCTAACGGGTTGGAACATAAGACGGGTTCGCTTACTCCTGGGAAAGAGGCCGACATCATCCTGCTACGTGCGGATCGCTTGAATGTGACTCCATTGAATGACCCCATTGCAGCCGTGGTGATAGGCGCGGACACAGGTAACGTGGATTCGGTCTTTGTTGCCGGTCGAGCATTGAAACGTCATGGGCAACTGTTGAATGTTGACCTTGACCATGTACGCAAGCTAGCTGTCGAAGCTCGCGATTACGTTGTGGCTAAGGCAGGGTTTACTCTTCCGGCGTTTTGAGCGCATGATTGCCGAAGGAGTGTACCCTCTTCCCTTGCAGGAAAGAGGGTACACTCTTGCCTGCTTGCTTGCCTGGCTTTGTGCAGGAAGATTTACTCCTTCCACGGATGCTCACTTATATCATTGCGGATGAAGGAGAGGAAAGCGGTCGCGGCTGGAACGTGATGGACATTTGTATGCCAGGCGAGCATGATCGTTCGCATGGGAGGAAGGGGGCCAAGCGAAATGATCGCTACCTCTTTGCCTGGTGCTTCGGCCACGGAGCGTGGGAGTATGGATACGCCCAACCCTTCGGCTACTAACGAGCGGATAGTACCGAGTTCACCGCTTTCGCAGAGGATGCGTGGGGTAAAACCTGCTGCCAGACTGCGCTGAATAATGGTATGCCGCAAGCCAGAGCCGGGTTTAAACAGAACAAACGGCTCAGCCCGGAGTTCTTCCATCGTGACATGTTGACGTTGCGCCAGAACATGAGCGGGAGCAACCACCAGGGTTAGCTCCTCGGTCAAGAGCTTTTCGGTGACAACCGACGAGGCGGTGAGTTCCAACGGCCACGAGTCGTCTATGATCTGGATTACGGTCAGGTCTAGTTGTCCTGTGTTCAAGAGTTCTAAAAGCCGCTCTGTGGCTTCTTCGCGCAGGACGATTTCGATTCCTGGATAGCGGGAATGGAACCTTGACAACAGCGCCGGAAAGCGGAATGCTTCAAGGGATTGTAATGCTCCAATCACCACGCGCCCTCGCGCCAGCCCGGTATATTCCTGCATTTCCATTTGTGCCCACTCTACTTCGGCCAGAATATGTTCTGCTCGCACGAACAACGCTTCGCCCGCGGAGGTAAGGCGGACGCGGCGGCTTGTGCGTTCAAAAAGCGTGACTCCGAGTTCGCGCTCTAATTGCTGGATTTGCTGTGAGAGTGCCGGTTGAGCAAGATTCAACTCTCTTGCCGCGAGCGTAAAATGCCTTTTACGGGCTACCGCGACGAAATAGCGTAACTGGCGCAACTCCATGTCTACCTCTATCTATAAGAATTACCTGTTGATTCTATCATAAACATATATTGGACTTATTGATAGAAGTATGTCATACTTTTTTAAAGAGGGCAATAATTGCGCCTCTCTTTACTATTCACCCGAAGGAGGATATATATGGCTCAACTCGGATTTATAGGACTGGGGAAAATGGGAGGGCGTGTTGCTAAGCGGCTGCTGGACGCCGGGCATACGGTAACTGGCTACAACCGTACAAAATCAAAGGCCGGGTGGTTGTTGGATGCCGGTATGCAGTGGGGAGCATCGCCACGTCAGGTTGTCGAAAACGCCGCTGTGACGTTCAGCATGGTGACAAATACCGCAGCTTTCCACGAGATACTCAACGGTGACGATGGTATCCTGTCAGCCCTGGCACCGGGCAAGGTCTATATTGATATGAGTACGATAAGCGTCGGTACCTCGCGTGAATTCGCTGAGCGGGTCGCGAAAAAGGGAGCGCACATGCTTGATGCGCCGCTCTCCGGCAATGTGATACACGTGGAACAAGGCACTGTGTCCATGATCGTGGGTGGTGATCAGGCCATTTTTGAGCAGGTCAAGCCTGTTTTACGAGACATTACGCCGAAAATAAGTTACGTGGGTGGAAACGGCCAGGCTATCCTGATGAAAATCGCCATCAACCTCAGTTTGCCGGTGCAATTTCTGGGCTTTTGCGAAGGGATATTATTAGCTGAGAAGAATGGCATTCCCAGAGAAAAGGCCATTGAGGCATGGCGCAACAGTGCGCTGGCTTCACCGGCCACATGGCATCGCGCCCCGTTCGTCCTCGAAAAGCCCGACGAGGTCTGGTTCGATGTGAACATGATGCAGAAAGATTTACTGCTGGCCCTGGAGTTGGGTAGAACATCGGATGTTCCCCTGCCATCGGTTGCGCTCTCCAACGAATTGCTCACGGCGGCTCGCGCTATGGGTCTGGCAAGTGAAGATTTTGCCGTGATGTTCGATGTAATGGCCCAGATGTCTGGTGTGAAAAAGTAGTGACAGCCAGCCATCGGCCTGAATGAAAGGTGATTTCAATGCATCATGTTGCCAACTATGATAAAGCGGCTTTCCAGGTACCGCCAGCTTACGCGGAACACAGCCAGGGATATGCCCGCGTCGCGTTAGTTGACCATACCATTGCCGGAGCTGTGCATACAGGGCTGGGACTCTGCAAACTCGATGCACACGGCACGCTGAACCCGCACGTTCACTTCTATGAAGAGGCGTTCTTTATTCTGGAAGGACAGGTTCTAGAGCGCATAGATGGGCGCGATTATCAGCTTGGTGCGGGTGATTACGGCATTATTCAGGCGGGAGTGCCGCATGCCTTGCGCAATGTTGGAGACCAACCTGTGCGCTGGTTAGAAATGCTCTCGCCACAACCAAAGGCGGCGGGTCATGAACGCGATACCCTCTTCTTCAAGAGGGAAACCGCCCCCGACAAAGGCAATCCCCCCGATTTCCGGGACCCGATGACGCGCTATCTCGGTCATTTTGACAACCCGCAGATGCCTCCGTACAGCCTGTTGCAAATGGAGGGGTACCGGGGCAGCAGTATATCCGGCATCTCCTTGAAAATGCTGGTGGATCATATGCTTGGAGCGCAACATCTGACCCTGTTTATGGTGGAGTTCCAGCCGGGCGGCGCGGGCAACATCCACGACCACCCTTTCGAAGAGTCGTATTTTCTGCTGAGCGGCGAGGCTGAAGCTATCCTGGATGGCAAAACATACCACGTGAAAGCAGGCGATTACGTATGGACTGGCGTAGGAGGCACGCATGGTTTCTTCAACAAGGGGACGGTTCCGGTGCGCTGGATAGAAACGCAGACCCCGCAGCCGCCCAATCAGCAGGGCTTTCGTTTTCCAGCTGACTGGGCCTATCTCGCAAAAAAATTGGACGCTCAGGATTCTTGATAGCAACTGCAAGGCAGGCTCTCTCATGTGGCCTGTACCCATGTGTTCCTTATTTATGTGTTATTATAATATCATGGTGTCCAACGCTCTATGCCGGTGTCTGATAAGATAATGACGCATCGTGCGGCTTACAAAAAGTGGGCTGCTTGAGACAAATCAGGAGAAAGAGGGACCATGTACGCCACGAACCTTCACTGCTTTTGCTGCGGCGCGAACTTTCCCTTGACTCATCGTGGTTCCTGCACTAATTGCGCAACAGTGGGCGAAGAAAGCGCGTTGAGTGAAACGCTCGGCGTGCAGTATGACCTGGCAGCGATCAAACGCCAGCTTGATCGTGAAGAACTTGCGCGTCGTCCGGTAGGTTTGTGGAGGTATCGCGAACTGCTCCCTGTCGTTGATCCGGCCTTTCGTATCGAACTGGGAGCAGGTGGCACGCAACTGGTACCCCTTGCTCGCGTTCCAGAGGCTCTTGCTGGCAACAGGCTCTTTATGAAGGTGGAGGGGTCTAATCCCAGTGGTTCATTCAAGGATCGTCCTATCGGCGTCGCCGCCAGTGTGGCCCTGGAGCAGGGGGTGCATGGCCTTGCTTGCCTGACCTCTGGCAACATTGGCTCAGCGATGGCGGCAGTTGCCGCGAAGGCCGGTGTCCCGGCGCTTGTCCTGTTGCTCGGCGCTGCCGGTCTGTCAGAGCAGGGGCTTCCGGTCAACATAGAGAAGTATGTGCAGATTAGCGCCTATGGCGCAAAAGTCGTCACCCCCACCGGCAATCTGGGACAACTCTACGCTCTGGCTGATCGCATCGAAACTGAGATGAGCTGGTCATTTATACACAACGTACAGGCATATCAGACCGATGGCGATAAGACTACCGCGTTTGAAATCTGCGAGCAGCTTGGCTGGCAAGCGCCCTCCGCCGTCTTTGTGCCAACAGGCACAGGTACCAATCTGTTTGGCCTGTGGCAAGGCTTTGTCCTCTTCAAGGAACTGGGATTTATTGACAGGCTTCCGCGCATGTTTGCCGTTCAGCCAGTGGGGGCGGCCTCTCTTGTCGCCGCCTGGGAAGAGCAACAGGCGATTCCGCGCATATTGGAGTACATTGAGCCAAACCTGGCACCGCCAATCAGTCACCATGTCAGCGGCTATCACGCTTACAAAGCAATCCAGGAATCTGGCGGAGGAGCCGTGGCAGTTACTGATAGCGACATGCTCGCGGCGTTGAAAGACCTGGCCTCTTACGAGGGAATCTACGCCGAGGCTGCCAGTGCAGCGGCGCTGGCCGGGATACGCCGCGCTATGGCTCAAGGTTTGCTCATGCAGGAAGAGACACACCGGACTGGTATTGTTGGCATCCTGACCAGCCACGGGTTAAAAAATAGCCTGGCTCTGAGCCAGGTATTTCCCCCACAAACGAAAATAGAAGGGACATGGGAGGCGTTACGAAATTTTCTCGCATAGAGAAGAAAGGAGGGACTACTAAGCCAGCCCTGCAACAGTCTCCCAGACTGTTCTGACGCCGCTAGCGCGGCTAGCTTCGCTCAGCAGGGCTGCAATGAGGTTACTTTTCACCGTTGATGTGATGCACCGGCATATATTGGCCCGACCAACGTGGATACTGTTGTGTAATGTGTATGGCGTAA
>DATGJV010000543.1:0-12703 GCA_035295005.1 Ktedonobacteraceae bacterium
AGGCCATCGCGGAGCTGCGCCTGTTGGCCGACATTTACCAGCGTCGTGACCAGGATGAGAAGGCCGGTGAGAGCTTCCAGCGTATCGGCAATATTTATGCCGAGGCGGGCAATATCGAAGATGCGCTCGTCAATCTGCGCCGCGCAGCCGAATTAATGCCCGACTCGCTGGAGCTACTGCGCGAAATCGTCGGCTTCTGTCTGCAACTGGGTCAATCCGTGGATGCCGCCGAGTACCAGGTGATTATCGCCCGTCACTACTTCGATACACACCAGGTCAAAGAGTCCGTCGCGGCCCTCCAGCAACTCATCACGATTGACCGTGGCAACTTCGAAGCCTATGACCTGCTCGGACAAACCTACCAATCCGTTGGCGAGTACGAGCAAGCCAGCCGTGTCTATCGCAATCTTGCGAAGGTCAACCCCGATAATCCTATCGCCCGCGAGCGGCTCGCAACTTTGCAAGAGTTACGGGCTAAATAAAGGATAAAAATACTGGCTCTATCGCCGCGGCGATGGAGCCAGTATTTTTATCCTTTATTTAGCTGACCTGCTCATGTTCTGAAGGAATGTTCTCCACTTCTCCCTTTGCCGGTTCCTCAACCGCGGTCTCAGTAGTTTCGGTGATTGACCCTGGCCCAGCCATCGCGTCTTCCTCGACCTCCGCCGGAGTTCCCTGCTCCTCCTCAATTACCTTCGCCTCATCTTTCGCCGGTTCCTTTTGCTTTTGTGGTATGCCGTAGGTTGCGGCATTCTCACCTTCAGGGATGGGACGCGAGTAGCGCCAGCGGAAAACCAGGAAAGTGAGGGGGATGAGCAGGATGAACACCACCAGCGATGTCCATTGCGCCTGTTTCAAGCCGGGATTCATCCCCAGGAAACTGACAGGCACGTTGTCGCGCACAAAGAAAATGAGGAACTGCGTAATGACGTAGCCAAAGAGGTAGACCAGCATCAGTACGCCAGGACGGGCCACGCGATACGAGAGGTAGAACAGCACGCCCACCAGGACAATATTGGTGAGCAGTTCATAGGCCGCTGCTGGCTGCACCGGTACGCCGCAGAGGTGATAGACGCCACAGGCCCAGCTATTGGGGTTGGTGTACACGGTTGACCACGGTAGTGTACTCTGGTAGCCGATGATGTCGCCGTTAATCAGGTTGCCGATGCGCCCGAATATCTGGCCGACTGCCGCGAATAACACACCGGCATCAATCAGCACTAATGGATTGATGCGCTCCACTTTCGCACGCCATAAGAGCGTCGGAATGACCAGGAAAATGGCCCCGAAGAAGGCCATACCGCCTTCCCACGTTGCCAGGATATGTTCAGGGTGTGCGAGGTAATACGAGACAAAGTTATCCTGCTGCACTACAAAATACAGGGGTCCACCAATCAGGCCCGCCACAACGCACCACCAGACGATGCGATAGACCATATCCTGCGTAATGCCCTTGCGAGCGACGTAGCCGCGAATGGCGAATAATGCAACGAGGATTGCCACAGCATACATCAAGCCGTACCAGCGCAACGCGAACGGCCCAATCGTCACGATGACCGGATTGATATTAATGTAGATATACGGTGGCCCGATATGCAGCCAGCTTCCCATTATGTACTCCATCTAATGCTATCACGGGTAGGGGCCAGGGCGACCGCAAGGGTACGCCCCTACTATATACGCCTACCGTACTCGTCGTGTCCGTGTATGGTAGGGGCGTACCCTTGCGGTCGCCCTGACAGTACTAACGATACCCTACTCTATTACTTTGATAATGACTTTCGCCCTCTATAATAGTATTCTTACGTCTCGAACGCAAGTATTGTCACAACTTTTTCACTTTTGTGACAAATGGCACACATGGTTGGATACTCATTCCTCGTGCTGTTTGATGAGTTTATCCACCATATTGCCTATTTCGTGCCAGACGCTATGCTGATAATCCAGCATGCGCGATTGATTCAAGTCAAACTCTTTGTTGGATGGGTCTTTTTGCGCGTTCTCCGCGAACCTTTGGGAGAGGGCCAGTGTCTTATCTCCACGACCATGCAGGTAGGTGGAAAGTTGATGCAAATCCTCTAAAAGTGCAGTGAGTTTTTCATCGCTGGTCGCCATAATTATTTATCCTTGCAATTTTTAATACGGTTGTGGGATACATTCCCTACGTGGGCGGCGTAATTTGTAGGGCGTCCGCGAAACGATTGAAAAAGTTGAACAGGCCGATGACGGTTGTTATCTCGATTATCTCACCATCGTCAAAAAATGCCTGTACGTCGTCCCAGAGGGCCTCGTCCACGTCGCGGGCACTGGTGGTCATAATTTCGGCAAGGCGCAGCGCCACCAGTTCGCGCTCTGTGAAAAGGTGGTAATGGGTATCTATGTGGTACATGGCGTCCAGTAGCTCTGGACTCACCCCTAGCTGCTCTGCCAGAGCAGTATGCACCGACATTCAGTAGAAACAGTGGTTGACCTGCGAGACGCGCACCGCCAGCAATTCTTTCAGGCGCGGCTCAACTGTCCCACTGCGCATTGCCGTTTCGAGCAATTGCATACTCTGCTGCGCCAGCATAGGACGATGCGCCATGACACGAAACAGGTTTTCCATCGTAGTTACCCCTGGCATATCGTGCAGGGGTAGCTCGCTGTTTTCACCGCTCTCGCCATTTTCAATGGGTGGGATACGAGACATGGCGTTATTCTCGGGGTTCCAGACGGTTTCCTATAAAGTCGGTTAATGCGCTTGACACGTTGCCGGGTGCATCAAAAAGAATCATGTGACCGGCATCGGGAACAATCACCAGGTGCGACTCTGGTATATCGCGGTGCAACCGTTGCGCATAGTGTAACGGCATCTGCTGATCCTTTTCGCCCCAGATAATCAATGTCGGCTTGCCCAGTACCTTCAAGTCGGAGGCGACGGAATTGATGTAGTTGGGAATGAGATTGCGAATTTGCTGGTAGAGCAATTCTTTGCCGAGTTCGCTATTCCAGGGTCCGATATAGTCGGTCAGATAGGTGCCGAAGCGTTGCGGGTTGGCAGAACCCGCGGGAAGAGTGGTTTTCAGATCATCCAGCATGTCAACGACCGAAACCTCTTTGGGCGCATCGGGGTCCTGTCTTTTTTGCATATCGGTGAGGGGCCAGTTCGGCGCGTAGCTATGCGTAAAGCAGATGGTATCAATCAGCACAAGGGCTGCCGTGCGATCGTGGCAGAGACGGGTCGCCAGTACTTGCGCGACGCCGCCGCCGAAACCATGCCCCACTAGAATCATATCGGTGAGTTGCAATTCCTTGAACATGTACGACAGGCAATCGGCCTGCCCCCAGACGGAGGTATCGGCAGGCCAGGGATGCTCCGATTGCCCATAGCCGAGCATATCTATCGCATACACCGCCCGGTTCAAACCCGCGAGCTGCGGCAATATATCCGACCAGGTGAAGGCACCTGCTGGAAAGTCGTGCAGCAACACAATCGCACCATCGCTGCCATACTCAGCCCCCTGCACAATATAGCTGATATCGTAGTGAATCGTATGTGCCGTGCGCCGCTCCGGCGTACTGGCAACGTTAGACGTATTTTGTACCATAGAACCTCGCTTGTAAAAATATCTTTGTTCATAGTATAGCGCATACATGCACAACGCCGTAGGGGCCGATTGATCGTGCCCACCGCCGATTTATCGGCCCGTCCCACATGCCGATAAATCGGCGGTGGGCACGATCAATCGGCCCCTACAGTTATGCCTTCGCGTATAGCGCGGGTACGTTATAGAAGGCGCTAAAGCCAGCATACTTTGCCGTTTCCTCGCCGAGTTCATCTTCAATGACGAGGAGACGATTATATTTGGCAACGCGCTCGCTACGGGCCGGTGCGCCAGTTTTGATCTGCCCTGCGTTGACGGCTACTACGAGGTCGGCAATGGTCGTGTCCTCGGTCTCACCTGAACGGTGCGAGACAACAGCGGTGAAGGCAGCACGTTTCGCCATCTCAATAGCAGCCAGCGTCTCCGTCAGTGTACCAATCTGGTTAAGCTTAATCAGAATCGAATTGGCGGCACGCTCTTCGATACCACGGCGCAGGCGCGTTGTGTTGGTGACAAACAGGTCATCGCCCACCAGCTGGACACGGTTGCCCAGGCGTTCACGCAAGATTTTCCAGCCGTCCCAATCATCTTCGCTCAGGCCGTCCTCGATGGTGACAATGGGATATTCGGCAATCCATTGCTCGTACAGGTCAACCATCTCGCTTGATGTGAGCGTGCGCCCCTCGCGTGCCAGTTCGTATTTGCCGTTGACGTAGAACTCGGAAGCAGCAGGGTCCATGCCCAGAAATATGTCTACACCCGGCTTGTAGCCAGCCGTTTCAATGGCGGCCACAATGACTTCCAACGCCTCACGGTTGGAACTGAGGGAGGGAGCAAAACCGCCCTCGTCGCCGACATTGGTGTTGAGCTTCTTATCGTGCAACACCTTCTTGAGTCCCTGGTAGACTTCCGCACCCATACGCAAGCCTTCGCGGAACGTTTTCGCGCCAACTGGCAACACCATGTACTCCTGCATATCGGTCGAGTTGTCCGCGTGCTTGCCCCCATTCAAAATATTCATCATGGGAACGGGTAATGTGCGGGCCGAAACGCCCCCTAAATAGCGATAGAGCGGTTGTTGCAGGGCATTGGCGGCGGCCTTCGCCACGGCGAGCGAGACGCCGAGAATAGCATTGGCACCCAGGCTTCCCTTGTTGGGCGTGCCGTCCAGCTCAATCATGATCTCATCAATCATAATTTGATCGTTGGCATCCAACCCAACGATGGCCTCGCGAATGGCGTCATTAACATGCTCTACCGCTTTGAGAACGCCTTTGCCGCCATAGCGACGCTTATTCCCATCGCGCAACTCGACCGCCTCGTGTGCGCCCGTCGAAGCACCGGAAGGCACGCCAGCCACGCCACGCTCGCCCCCCATCAACAGGACTTCGACCTCAACCGTGGGATTGCCGCGTGAGTCCAGAATCTCTCGCCCTATCACGTCCTCAATGACGGTAATACCGCTTAGATTGCTTGCCATACACTATCCTCCGTGTGGGTGCGAACCGCATTGAAAACGGCGGCTTCGCACCCACATTCAATATCAAATACTTCGTTTTGCATTGATCTCGTACACATGCTTGCGCAGGTATTGTACATCGTATAGAGGGATTGGGCAAGCCAGAAACCTTGACATATGCTATTCAATGTTGCTGAATAACAGAAAAGCGGAGGTTTATTCATGCAGCATGTACCGGAAAACACAGACAACGTTGTTCTCCCAGAGGCGGACACAGGCGAGAAACAATCCGGCTCGGCGTTAGCCCTCGTCACCATTATCGGCATCATCGTGTACGTCGTTATAGATGTGGTTGCGCAACTGCTTCCCCCACACTATAACGCCATCACTCAGCCAGAAAGCGACCTCGCTGTCGGCCCCTATGGTTTCCTGATGACCATCAACTTTGTGATTCGGGGGGTGCTTTCACTGGCACTGCTGATAGGACTGACGCGAGCTTTATCAAAAGAAGGCCGCTCTGAGTTCGGACGGGTGTTGCTTAGCATATGGAGCGTGGGGGCATTCTTGCTCGCTCTCTTCCCAACGGATATCGCGGGACAAAAACTGACATTGCACGGGTTGATTCACCTGCTGGTGGCCTTCATAGCATTCGTCAGTGTAGCGGTTGGTGAACTGTTGCTCTCACTGCGTTTCGCGGCAGATGAACGCTGGCAGACCGTGCGCAATCCAACGGTGACGATAGCGTTTGTGACATTGATCGCGCTGTTTCTGCTCTTTTTTGGCACCTTTGCCGGTTTGAACGGCATCGGCGGTCTGTTGGAACGAGTTTTTCTCGGCCTGGCGCTCCTCTGGATACTTGTTGTGGCTCTACATCTACATTCGCTCACAGCTAAATGATATGGCAGATGGACACAATACTGAGAAATCAAGGCTGGATTTGTCGTAATTACAGGGGTATGATAAGAATACTCATAATCGAGGAGTTCACAATGCCGTGGAAAAATACGTATGGTGCATTCATTGCTGCTCTATTCATAATACTCGTAACACTCGCAGCGTGCGGGGGTACAACGCCTGAGCCGCTACCAACCCGGAGAGTTCCTTTAAATGTGCGCGTGAGTAGGGATGCCTATCCGGCGCATGCATCCCCCTCGGTCGCTGTAAACCCGCGCAATCCACGAAACCTGCTTGGCGCGGCGGTGTTGCTCCAACCCAATCCAGCATATCCCGGTAGGTCGAATACCGACACTATTGACCATATCGGTACGTTCTTCTCGATGGATGGCGGCATGAACTGGCGTGATAATGGCCCGCTTCCCTTGCCAGCGGGATTCATCGAAAGCTCTGATGAGTCGCTGGCTTTCAATACACAGGGAACAGGCTTTATCGTCGCCGTGCTACATTCGTCACTGGCACAAAACGCCATATCACGTGTTGTCCTCTGGCATACCAGCGATGGAGGAGCCTCTTTCAGTACGCCGGTGACTGTGGCTCAAGGAAGCGGTGATTCTAATCCATCACTGGCTATTGATGCCTCGTCCGGTGTACTCAACATTGCCTGGGCGGAACAAACCACCATCCTGTTTATCCGTTCAACTAATAACGGACAAAGTTTCTCTACCCCGCACACTATTAGCGGCCCTACCGCTAGCTTGCTACCTGCTATCACAGTGGGGCCGAAGGGTATTATTCACGTGGTGTATGCCGATGTCAGCAACCGGGCAGGTTTTGCGCTTCCGCTGGATGTCGTCACGTCCAGCGATGGGGGACAGCATTTCAGCATCCCACGGGCAATACCCGGTATAGTGGCATCCTATTTTGTGGGTGCGCAACCTCTGCATCTAGACTCTTTCTTCGCAGTCGCAACCGATCCCCGCGCTGGTACGCTCTATGTCGCCTATACGACTGATCGTGTTATTACCGATAGCAGCGGTAATAACACAACGGTCGAGGACAATACCGACGTGCTGCTTTCAACTTCAAACGATGGCGGAAAAACATGGAACAAGCCAGTGCGCATTAATGACGATCCTTTGAGCGACTCCGATAGCCACTTCCAGCCCCAGCTGGCTGTGGCACCCAACGGTACGCTCTATGCCTCTTACATGACGCTCTACAACGCCAATTCGTTCATTGATGTCTTTTTAACACAATCGGGCGACCAGGGGGCCATTTTCGAATCAAGCAAGAAAATCACCAGCGACACCTGGAACCCTTCCAACGGCGTCAACGGCTGGGTAGGCGATCATCAGGGACTGGCAATTGGCCCAACAAAAGTCTATCCTATGTGGAACGATACCCGTGCCAGCCACCTGGAAATTTATATGGCGGCTGTCGCTCTCACATAGCAAGGACGGACGCCCGATTACGGATTCCCATAAGAAGCATAATCGAGAAAACTTTGCACACCGAGCAGTTCTTCTGAGCGCGTGTAGATTTCCACCCGTACCGGCAATTCCACGTTCGGCACATGCGACTTCATGTATCATGATTATTGTAGCATATAAACAAACGTTCAATAAAAATAATGAGCGGATTTTTATGGCCCTCTCCTCGACAACACCTCTTTCCCCGGCTATAATCAGAACAGGCAAGTCATGCTTCATATCCGTCATAAATCAGTACCATACGGTCTACATAAGGGAAGAGGACTCAAATGAACAACACAGATACAGTGGGCGAGCAAGAAACGGCTGATCTGTGGCCGCCATTGCCATATGAAGCATGGAGCGAGACCCGCGAGACGCTTCACCTGTGGATGCAGGTTGTTGGCAAGGTGCGGATGGAGCTCAGCCCGCCACTCAACCACTGGTGGCAGGTGCCTTTCTATGTCACATCTCGCGGCATGACGACCTCTGCCATCCCATATCAGCGCAGTAGCTTTGAAGTCGTGTTTGACTTTATTGATCACAACCTGCTCATTCTGACCAGCGCAGGGACAATCAAAACAATACCATTGATCCCGCGTTCGGTGGCTGACTTTTACCAGGAATTTATGGCATCATTACACGCTCTCGGTATTGAGGTCACGATCAATACGCTGCCAAGCGAAGTGAAGAATCCTATTCCCTGTGAAGAAGATACCGTGCATGCCTCCTATGCTCCTGTCTATGCCAACCGCTTCTGGCTCATTCTGCTGCAGGTAGACCAGAACTTCAAGGAATTCCGCTCCCATTTTATCGGGAAATGCAGTCCCGTCCACTTTTTCTGGGGAAGCTTCGATCTGGCAGTAACCCGTTTTTCGGGACGCCGTGCGCCAGAGCGAGAAGGTGCAGATCGCATTACGCGAGAAGCATACTCGCATGAAGTAATCAGTTGTGGCTTCTGGCCTGGCGATGAGACCTTCAAAGCACCTGCTTTCTATGCTTATGCCGTGCCTGAACCGTCCGGGTTGGCAACCGCCACAATTCAACCCGCGTCCGCCTTTTACAACCCCGCTATAGGTGAGTTCGTCCTCAAGTACGATGATGTGCGAACCGCAAACTCACCCAATCAGGTTCTGCAAGCATTTCTCCAGACGACCTACGAAGCCGGGGCAAACCTGGCGCACTGGGATCGTGAGGCATTAGAACGGTAAAATCACGCCCACAAAGAAAAAAGCATTAAGGAAGTACCTCGGCCAGCGCCTCTTCGAGGGCGTCGGTATGTTCGGGCAAGCCGACGGTGACGCGCAAGAAACTTTGCAGGTAGGGGTGGTGGAAGTAGCGCAACAGGATACCGTGAGATTCGACGGTGGCACGTACCTGTTTCATCTGCACCTCGTCTTCACAGACATGGGCCAGAATGAAATTTCCCTGCGAGCGTAGAGGTTCCAGGTACGACTGGTCGGCCATGACACGGTATAGCCGTTCGCGCTCCTCGACGATACGAGCGACATTGCCCAGCACGAAATCCAGGTTGCGCAGCGTCTCTATGGCCGCGATATGACCGGCGACGTTGACCTCGAACGGACACTGTGCGCGGCGAATATACGCGACGATCCATTCTGGGAAAAGACCATAGCCGATACGCAGCCCGGCCAGACCGGCCCACTTGCTAAATGTGCGCAACACAACGAGATTGGGATGCTGCGGCACCATAGACGCCATGCCCTTTGGATTGTCCGAAAACTCGACATACGCCTCATCTACAACGATGATACGGCCTGTATCGAGCAGGGTCAACACATCCGCCATGGAAACTGGATTCCCTGTGGGGTTGTTGGGCGAGCAAAGAATAATCATCTTCGTCTCTGGCGTGATTGCCTCCAACACAGCGTCCACATCAATTTCATAGTCGGGAGTACGCGGCACCTCCAGTACATACGCGCCGCAGAGCGTCGAGACGGAGGTATAAAGAGAAAATGTCGGCGGACAGCAGATGATATTGTCGCCCACCGAGAGAAAGGTGTGCCAGAGGAGGCTAATCACCTCCATACTGCCATGACCAAGTACGATATAGCGTTCATCAAGTCCGGTATACTCCGCAAGTGTGGCCTTGAGTAGTGTAGAATTGGTATCGGGATAGTTGTTATACCAGGTGTGATCGCTCAGCGCACGCAAGACGGAAGGCGCGGGGCCATATGGGCTTTCATTACTATTAAGCTTAATCAGGCTATCAATGGGAATACCCGTGCGCATACTGAATGACTCCAGTGATTCGCCGGGTATATACTCAGCCATGCGTTCCAGTTCTGGGCGCACTGAAACAATGCCAGGAGGATATGTATACATGCAATGTCCTATTTTTCAGCGTCGGCATCAACAAAAATTTGGGCTGGTCTGCGAATAAAAGAATTGCGCGGAGATCCCCCATTAAGGCTACCGCTCTTGAGTGGTCCACTGTTCTTCGCAAACTGCACTGAAGAAGGTTGTACCGCCGGTTGCACCGTTGGAGTCTCAGCACTCTCTATAGGAGATTGTATCATCTCCAGTCCACGGCGCAATGTCATCATATCGCGCAAGAAACAGGCCACCGCCGAGGCGGCAGAGCCTTTCTCTTTTGAGCTATCAAAGCGTCTTGAGGTCGCTTCACCCGCGACCTGCGCAGCCTCTGCCATTGGATCCGACGTTTTTGCGGCGTAAGCATCCGAGAAGATGTCATCCCAGCTACCCCACCTGCCGCGTAATGGTTTCCAGCCAAGCTGACTATCGCTGACTGTGCGCCATTTTTCCTCGGTAAACTGAATCCAATCGTCCAGGAGACGCGCATATGTGCTAATTTGTTGGCGCAACCGCTCCTCATCTTCCGAGGGGCGATGTGGGAATGACTGCGGCAAGCCATCGGTCGTTTGCGAACTGTAAAAACCGTTGTCGCCCATCGAGCCATTGATAGCAGACCCCATCATCGGTTGTCCATTGTACCCGTTGTATCCATTGTACATGCCTTGCAGCATGCTGGCTGTCGCGTCTGAGAAAATACCGGAGCTTGCCAGTGCCGCGAGATCGGGTGTGGATTGACCATTGGGCAAACCCAACATAGGTATCTCGGTCCCTGCCGGTAGCTCAGCCAGTACCTGCATTCCACTTGCACCCAGAGCTGCCATATTCATGCCCATAATCTCGTTGACCGACGGTAGCCCACCGATGATAATTTCCTCGTGACCAACCGCATCGAGAATGCGCCATGCCATGCGCGGATGTTTGATTGCCCACCACACGCGCCGCGAAATAAAGGTCGAAGCAAAAGTGAAATTGACAACAAGCCAGACGACACCGCGTACTGCAAGCCAGTTGACCAGTCCAATGACGATGATCCAGTACCAGGGATCGTGCGCTCCCGCCTCTTCAATAAACGTTAATACGACAGCTACGGTCAGGCTTGGGTCACGCAGTGGATTGATAAAATCCAAAATACGAAACAGCCAGCTTCGGTCTACCTTATCTTTCACTCATGACTCCTCTCGACCCGCCGCTTTGCTCTGGTCGGGCAGGACATAAACTCCTCAAGGTTCCAAATGAGGATTCTAGCATGGTTGCTACCTGTATGCAACTTTTCCACTGAATCAGGGAATAATGGGCCATACCTTTGCTTTCCAACTCGCCGCCATTGGACGACGGACACCCGCAAGGGGCCCCTCCACACAACCACACCACCCCTGTCCCTACTATGCTACGGCATTCCATTGCAGTTGCGATTCTTCCCTGAACAACTCCGGCATACTTTACTATACTTTGTACTACATAAAACGTGAGCGCAAGCGGTGCTGAAGGAACCCGGTACTATGGTACCAGATTTTCTGCCCGTTTTTTCAATATAGCAGAGGTAGGAAAACAGTGGCTGGTATGGCGCGATGCGCCATACCAGCCACTGTTTTCCTATCTCTGCTATAAAAATTTTTGCTGGATTGCCAGCAATTCGGTGATGCCTTGTTCGGCGAGCGAGACAAGGGCATCCATGGTGGAGCGACTGAATACGCCTCCCTCACCGGTTCCCTGCACCTCGACAAAGTTATGCTCGCCGGTCATCACGACGTTGAAATCAACATCGGCATGCGAATCTTCCGCGTAACAGAGGTCGAGCAGGAGCGCACCTTGTATCACACCGACGCTGGTGGCGGCGACTGCTGTATGTACTGGATGTGTTGACAGCAGCCCGCGTTGCAGAAGGACAGTACAGGCACGGTGCAACGCGACATACGCGCCGGTAATCGCTGCGGTGCGCGTGCCGCCATCGGCCTGCAACACATCGCAGTCCAGCGTAATTGTGCGCGGCCCCAATGCTTGCATATCCACAGCAGCACGGAGAGAACGCCCGATCAGACGTTGTATTTCCTGCGTGCGTCCGCCAATTTTGCCTTCGCGTTCCCGTGCAGAGCGGGTATGGGTTGCACGCGGCAACATATTGTATTCAGCCGTGACCCAACCTTGCCCTTTGCCTTCCAGGAACGGCGGCACACGCTCCTCCACGCTGGCGGCGCACAACACCCGTGTCTTGCCAGTCTCTATCAATACCGACCCTTCGGCATAATCCAGATAATTTACCGTGAGGCGTACAGGCCGAAGTTGTCCCGGCGCACGCCCATCAATACGTGTCATTTTTCCCTCCTTACGAGAAAAGTAGGGGCCGATAATGCAGATGAAATAAATAATTTGGTACTACGGACTCGACATTGCTACGCTCGTCGAGTCGGGCGTACTCAAGTAGGCCCCTACTGAGTCCAACAATATGCTGTCAAACGTAATTATAGTGAATGTTGACGTTTGAACCAGACCAGATGGACGAACAAAACAGCGTTTTTGCAAGCTATTTGTGACATTTTACCACGGTACGTAACCCACACTTCTCGCGAAATGTGGTAAAATAGTCAGGGGTTTTTTTGTGCGTTGACATGCGTTATTGTGTCCATTCTTGTATCAGGCCATTGATGTCCCGATGACGTTCTACTTTTTAGTGGGCCTGATGAGAGGTGCCCTGTACTGCCCATATTGGTGGGGATACAAATAGTCTCAGCGCAAGATGCACAAGCGCGTGTTTAAAGAAAGGATGAACCCATGCTCACGCAGATGACGATACACGTTACGCCTCCTCAAACCGAACAACAGATACATGCCGAGCGCCTGATTATCGCGACCAATCGCGGTCCCGTCGAGTATTATTTGACGCAGGAGAAGACGCTCAAGCATCGCAGAGGGGCCGGTGGTATGGTTACTGCGCTCATAGATGCCGGCAATCGTATGGA
>DATGJV010000544.1:0-5464 GCA_035295005.1 Ktedonobacteraceae bacterium
TATCGAACGCCAGATACCGAGCGGTAACGGCGCAATGTCAGATGCACCAGGCCGAAAGACGACCTCAGGCGCGTGGGTGGGAGGAAAACCAGTAGTGAGTGCTGAGTTGGGCCGCAACCAGCGTGGTGTTTCTGCCAGCCACGCGCCTGAGGTCGTCTTTCGGCCTGGTGCATCTGACATTGCGCCGTTACCGCTCGGTATCTGGCGTTCGATATGGAAAGAAGTAGCTTCCCACCTTCCACCCGCACATTGCGGGCAGCGTGGGGGCGACCTGGAACTACGCATCGCCATTGCTGATTACCTGGGCCGATCTCGTGGCGTGGCCTGTGAGTCTGGCGATGTCATCATCACAGCCAGTGCAACGCAGGCAATTGATCTCATTGCAAGGGCAATTCTCATACCAGGAGACAGGGTGGGCTTTGAGGAACCGGGATATATGTTAGCACGCCAGATGCTGCTTGCACGCGGCTCGTCGATCGTTCCAATACCGGTTGATGACGATGGCCTACAGGTTGATACGCTCCCGACGGGATCATCAGCCCCGTTGCTAGCTTACGTCACACCATCGCACCAGTTCCCGCTGGGAGGGCGTTTGCCCATCGCACGACGCATCGCACTGCTTAAGTGGGCGGAGGCACATGATAGTCTTATCATCGAAGACGACTATGATCATGAGTTTCGGTTTGACGCTTCTCCGCTTCCCGCTCTAGCCAGTCTGGATAAACATGGTCGGGTGGTATACCTGGGAACTTTCTCCAAGATACTCTCACCTGCATTGCGGCTTGGCTACCTCATTGCGCCATCACCACTGCGTCAACGCCTTGAACAAGCCGCACTGCTTCCAACAGATTATGCTGCCTGGCCGATTCAGCGAGTGCTGCTCGCATGCATGAAGGAAGGCCACCTCGATCGGCATATTCGTCGTATGCGTCGCCTCTACGCAGAGAAACGCACGCTGCTGAGCAATCTGCTGGCACCTGTCAGCCATCTAGCACAAATACACGGATTGGAGGCTGGTCTCCATGTATATCTAGAACTCCATAGTGAACTCGAGTCCACATGGATTGTGCAGGAGGCATACAAACGAGGAGTAATCGTCGCACCACTGAGTCCATTCTACCTGGAAAAGCCCGACCGCAATGGCCTATTGCTAGGATATGGAGGATTGACGCTCAGCGAAATCAGCCAGGGTGCAACCATACTTGCCGAAGTGATTGCATCTATTGCGAGCAAGGTTGGATTGTAAGGGTGCGTTCTCAGAAATGGCGCTCTACGTCCTGGTTCGCCGCGACGGGGAATGGTGGCTCGCCGCAGACCGGAACACGCCGATCAGACCAGGCGGTGCCATCTCATCCGATGGTGCCAGGATGCTGGTCATGAAAGGGAAGGCAATGCTTCCTGCATTGGTGGGCCATTCGACTTCCAGCATACCCTCAGTCATTTCCGTGACAAGTTTGAGCATTGGAGATTGAGAAGCTTGACAATATCCTCTGAATGTCCTATTATGGACTCAATGAGTCTGTAATAGAAAGGAAAGAGGTGTGAAGTATTCGCAAGCGACCAATTATGCGCTCCATACTCTGCTGTATCTGGTGGCTCTCCCTTCTGGAACAACCGTCGGTGTCCAGCAATTGGCAGAGCTTCAGGGGCTTTCCTCGACGTATCTTTCCAAGATTTTGACCAGGCTCGTGAAGGCGGGCATGATCGAGTCTACTCCTGGAATCAACGGAGGATACAAGCTGACGAGAAACAAAGCCGATCTTTCTTTCCTGGAGGTCATTCATGCTATTGAAGGGACAGCCTCCCTGTTTCATTGCGATGATGGTGAAGACCATCGCGGGTGCTTAATTCAGGAGGTGATGACGCATGCAGAACAGCAAATGGAAGCGTATCTCAAAGAACGAAAGCTCGTTGAACTGGTTGGACAAATAGGCGATGTGAACACGCCTGTGTGAACGCGCCTACGTGTTTTTGCACTATTGTAGATATTAAGAGTCTATAAAGTCTTTTATAGAAAGGACGTTGATCCGATGATCATTGACTGTGCTATTATCGGTGGTGGGCCGGCAGGGTTAAATGCTGCGCTTGTCCTGGGGAGAGCCAGGAGAAGTGTCATGGTGTTTGATGAGAATAAGCCAAGAAATGCTGTGACGCAGGAGTCGCATGGATTTTTGACACGAGATGGAGTCAAACCTGACGAGTTCAGATCTCTTGCGCATCAGGAACTCAACAAGTATCCCTCGGTGGAAATACAGCACGTGCGAGTCACTGCTATTCGTCATGCTGAAGCTTCTTTTGAGATCACAACGGAGAAAGGAGACCGGCTTTCTGCAAAAACGGTCTTGCTTGCTACTGGCCTCAAAGAGCTTCTTCCCACGATAGAAGGTTTGCATGACTATTACGGGAAAAGCGTGTTTTGTTGCCCCTATTGCGATGGATGGGAACTCAGGGAGAGGCCGCTTGCCGTCATCTCAGAGGGGCCACACACGCTCCATCTGGTCAAAGTCGTCTGGAATTGGAGCCACGACCTGCTCATCTGTACGAATGGTCATCAGCTTTTCACTGAAGAACAACAAGAAACGTTGCGCAAGAAAGGGATTGAGGTGGTGGAGGATCGTATTACCGCTCTTGTTGGAAAGCAGGGACAGCTTGAGCGGATTGTGTTTGCCACGCAGGAAGAGAGACGCCGTGAAGGCGGTTTTGTCGCCCCCCGGTTGCTCCAGGCTTCGCCCTTTGGCGAAGTACTCGGCTGTGAGATGAACGCCGTGGGGGGAATCGTCACTGATCCCCTGGGGAGAACGACAGTTCCAGGCGTGTATGCCGCAGGTGATATCTCAGTGGCTGTCCCGCACCAACTGATCATCGCGGCAGCCGCAGGAAGTCGGGCCGCTGCAGGCGTAAATACCGATTTAACCGAAAGCGAATTTCTCTCAGAGAGGAGTGAAGCCGCACAAGGATAAAAACATCATGCAATAAACTTTTTCCCCTGAGCAAAACGTTGTCAAGCATGGGCAGCCAACCACTCTAGAATAGCGATCAGGGCCAGTGGATCGAGGCGGGTATCGGGACCATTATAGCTTTCCGCTATCTCGGCTGGCACCACGTCTTCCCGAGGCCGCAGCTCTTGCTTGAGGACGTGATTCGCGTTCTCTGGGAAAAGGAAAGTCACCTCCTCATATCCCGCGGCGGCCAGCTGGAGCTTCTCACCATCGACTTGCCAGTCTACCTGGAGGTCCTTCTTCCCAATGATGACCAGTACCGGGACGTCTATCTGCCTGAGCAGGAGAGCCGCATCGGCCATCCAGAGTTCACGGGCAAAAGGCAGATTGGCCGGGGTTTCCAGGCTCTGCAGCAGCATCTGGATACCCTCTGGCAACGACGGATCCGGGGCAACAGGTTCTCTCGCCAGGAAGCGGGCGATAGCTGCATCGTAGAGGGCCAACAGTGCATCCCCATTTGGGACGTGAGCTGCCTGCGCGGCCAGTTGGGATCGCGCCACAACACCAACAGCCCGTCCAGGAGGACCGATGAGTACGAGGCCCGCGAACGCAATCGCGGGGCTGTGCAGCTGGTAGTTCAGGGCGTGAAGGGTCCCCTCGCTGTTGGCGAGCGCGAAGATCCGACCAGCATGTGTATACTCCTGGCTTGCCAGGATGCGCACGGCTCCGGCGAGTTCGTCAACATGACTTTGCATGCTGAGCTTACCGATCAGCAGTGGTACATTCTCGCGAGCATGAGGGCCAGAAGCACGCTTGTCGTAGCGCAGTGAGGCAATCCCAGCCCGTGCAAGTGCCTCTGCAATGAGACGCGCACTGCCATTGGATCCCGGCAGCAGTGGTGAATTCCAATCACGGTCAGTGGGTCCGCTGCCCGCCACCATCACCACGGCAGGAAAAGGTCCAGGGCCAACTGGTCTGACCAATGTGCCATACATGGTCGTCGAGTTCAGTTGCCAGTTGACTTCCGAACTCTCTCCATACGAATCCTGATTTGCCATTCTTTATAAAAAAATCTTTCGTTACAGAATTTGGAACGTCCCTGTCTATTAGAATACTTTAGTATTTCGGAAAATGCAAGGGAAAGACTGCTTTTGGCCGTTTTTGGAGAAATTCTTCATCAAAGGTAGGAGTTCGTGTCCATCAGGCATTTCTTGCACAAACAATTGTAAATCGTGTGCTTACAATTTGATCGTGTTCAGTGGAACCTCTCTGCGCCCTTATCGGATAAGGGTTGACTTCTCTCGACCAATTGTACTATAATTCGTCCATGCGGACGAAAAATGCATCGGACGGACAGAAGCGCCCCTCTTTTATTGAGGCTGCCCGGCGAACACAGATCATCGAGTGCGCCATCGAGACGATTGCCACACTGGGGTATGCCCAGGCTTCGCTGGCGCAAATTGCCAGGCGGGCAGGCATTAGCAAGAGCGTGATCACGTATTACTTTGGCAGCAAGGAGGAGCTGATTGAGCAGGTGGTGGAAGGCATGTACACTGCTGCTACGTCCTTTATGAGGCCGCAGATCGCCGCTGAGCGCACCGCCGCGGCGAGATTGCAGTCCTATCTGCGCAGCAATGTCGCCTATATTGCCGCCCATCGTCTGCAGATGATGGCGATCATCGAAATCGTACTCAACGTGCGCACGAAAGACGGTCAGTTGCGGTACCATCCGGGCTCCGAGAAATCCGACCTGGAAGGCTTAGAGGCCATTTTGCGTCAAGGCCAGGATGAGGGCGAGTTCAGGTCCTTTGATCTGCGGGTCATGGCGGTCACCATCCGAGGAGCCATTGACGCGGTGGGACGCTTCCTTGTGGCCCATCCGGCCCTGGATGGGGAGACGTATGCGCAGGAACTGGTGACGCTGTTTGACCGAGCCACTCGCAAGGAGTGAGGTATCTCTTTGAGTCTTCAAGTTGAACACATCAACAAATGGTTTGGTCCGTTTCAGGCCATCAAAGATCTCACCATGGAGGTCAGGGAGGGAGTGCTGTTCGGCTTCCTGGGTGCCAACGGCGCGGGGAAGACAACGACGATGTGATTATCAACCAGAGGAGGAAGGAAACCATGGCGAAGAAACCGAGGGAAAGGCCAGAACACGAACGTTCCGAACAGGAACACAGAGCCATCGCGGTGAATTCAAGCGGTGCATCTGCCCGGAACACCCCGCGCAATATCCGTTTGATTATCGGGCGCGAGTATAAAAATCGGGTGACCCAGCGCAGTTTCGTCATCACGAGCATTATTCTCCTGGTCATCGTATTCCTCGCCGCGTTTATTCCGACGATTGTGCTGTTTGTGCAGCATATTACTGCGCAACCAGGTTCACCAACCCGGGTCGTCGTGGTGAATGACGCGGGTACAGTCGCGGGTCTGAATGAGGCGATGCTGACCTCGTACATCAGTTCACAACTGAACGGGACGACTACCACCAGCCCTGCTCCCTATGCGATTAGCAGCCAGCCACA
>DATGJV010000545.1:0-6273 GCA_035295005.1 Ktedonobacteraceae bacterium
GCCAACCTGACAGGTGTTTTCTTCATCATGCGCTTGAAAGCGCTTTGTCTGTTTATAGGTGCGTTTGTAGATACGATGTTTTTTCAGCGACTCTACAACGACCACGATGGTCTTATCCATTTTATTGCTGGCTACACGCCCAATTTTCTGCTGGCGATGCGTTGTTTTCACTGGCGTGGCAGCACTACTCTGCTGTGTCATTCCTGACCCTCCAATAGTGTGAGGTGATGCAACATGCGTGCGATATCCTTACGGGTCTGCCCGAAGACACGATTGTTCTTTACTTCGCCGCGCTGCTGCTGTAAGCGAAGGTTGAACAATTTCAAGCGCAATTCTTTGAGTTCACGCGACGCTTCGCTGACGGTATACTCAGCAATTTGCTTGCGGCGGTCTTTAGCCTTCGACACTTTCCGCCTCCCCTCGTACAATAAAGCGGGTCGCAACGGGAAGTTTGTGGCTGGCGAGGCGAACCGCCTCTTTGGCAACCTCCTCGCTGACGCCGCCAATCTCAAAAATGATGCGTCCCGGCTTGACAACGGCAACCCAATGATCAACCGCGCCCTTACCGCTACCCATACGGGTTTCGGCAGGCTTGGCAGTAACTGGTTTATCGGGAAAGACACGAATCCACACTTTACCACCGCGCTTCATAAAGCGGGTGAGAGCGATACGTGCCGCCTCGATCTGGCGGGCCTCCATCCAGCATGGCTCAAGTGCCTGTAAGCCAAATTCGCCAAAGGCGAGCGTGTTCCCACGCTGGGCGGACCCTTTCATGCGACCGCGATGTTGTCTGCGGTACTTTGTACGTGACGGTGCCAATAACATGGCTTCGAATCTCCTCTACTCGCTCTGAGTCGTGCCAGTCTCCGGTGCAGGCGTTTGTGGCGTCTGCGGTGCCTGAGTTGTCGGTTCTGGCGCGGCTACGGGTGCCGACTGTTCGGGCTGCGTTGTTGTTACAACGGGAGTCTGCTCAGCCGGGGTCTGTGACTGCTGTGGCTGGCGTGGTGGACGTGGTGGTCGGTCAGGACGGTCGCCAACCTGTCCCTGCGGACGGGGTTGACGCGGCGGACGATCACCTTGCGGGCGATCACCGGCCTGGCCCTGTGGTCGGTCTCCTTGCGGACGCGGACCACGCTCACCCTGCGGGCGGGGGGGCCGATCACCCTGTGGACGCGGTGGTCTCTCCCCAGACTGACGGGGACCACGGTCTCCACTACGCGGTCGGTCTCCTTGCGGACGCGGACCACGCTCACCGCCATCACGACGCTCCCCACGTTCTCCACGCCCGGCACCATCACGGCGACGGTCACGGCGCTCGCCGCCTTCACGGGGCTGGAACGAGGGTTGCTGGACGACTTCCTGCGGAGGCTCGCCGGGTTCACGGCGTTTGCTCGGCAGAATATCGCCTTTGTAAATCCACACTTTAATGCCAATCACACCGAAGGTCGTGTGTGCTTCCGCCAGGCCATAATCAATATCGGCACGCAGGGTATGCAGAGGAATTTTGCCCTCTACCTCTTTCTCGGAACGAGCAATTTCTGCCCCACCGAGACGCCCACCGCAGACGACTCTGATACCTTTTGCGTTCGCACGCATTGTCTTCTGCACCGCCTGCTTCATGGCACGACGGAACGAGACACGCTTCTCCAACTGTTCGGCGATGCTGCGTCCAACCAGGTACGCATCCAGTTCGGGTTGGCGAATCTCAATAATGTTCAAGCGCACACGCTTGCGGGTTTTTGCCTCAAGCATGGCACGCAACCGGTCAACTTTTTCACCGCTTTTCCCGATGACGATACCGGGTTTCGCGGTATGAATAGTTACCGCAACCTGGTTTGCGGCAGCACGCTCGATCTCAATACGAGAGACCGATGCATTGAACAGTTCTTTGTTGATAATTTTCCGAATCAGTAAATCTTCAGCAAAGACATCTTTATAATCACGCTCAGCGTACCAGCGGGACTGCCAGCCCTTAATGACGCCGAGCCTGAACCCAGTGGGATGCACTTTATGTCCCAAAAGTGTCCTCCTTCTTCGCGACCTTAGCTCCGGGCGTCCGCCGGATCGTCTGAAACAATAACTGTCACGTGGCAATAGCGGCGCAAAATACGGGCTGCCTGACCACGGGAACGCGCTTTCACCCGTTTGATACGGAACGAGTCGTCCGCCACAATATTCAGAATAAAGAGTTCATCTGGATCGAGATTATAGTTATTTTCCGCATTCGCTACCGCCGAAGCTACCACTTTACTGACAGGCTTTGCGCCCGCGTTGGGTAGAAATTGCAGGTAAGCGAGAGCCTCATTGACTGATTTTCCCTTCACCGCATTGGTGACCAGACGCATCTTGCGCGGCGGAATGCCGATATCTTTTGCAATAGCTCTGACTTGCATCTCATACCTCTTGTAGGGGCTCGATTTATCGTACCCATGAGACCCGACGAATCGAACCCGTGAAACCAGGGTGCGCTAAAGCGGACCCCTACATGCTATCGGAACCAGGGCGCGATAAATCGAGCCCCTACCAGAACCAGGGTGCCATAAATGGTACCCCTACCGGACCGATGTAGTCTTTTCATTTTTGCCGCCAGCGTGACCACGGAAGTGGCGCGTGGGGGCAAACTCACCTAACTTATGGCCCACCATGTTCTCTGTGATGTAGATAGGCACATGCGTCTTCCCATTGTGAACGCCGATGGTCATAGAAACCATCTCTGGGAAAATCATCGAAGCACGCGACCACGTTTTGATCACTCTGCGGTCGCCGCTACGCTTCATGCTCAGTACTTTTTTCCTGAGTGACTCATGAATGTATGGCCCTTTTTTTCGTGAGCGAGACATTACTTCTTCCTCCTACCAGCATTGCGACGCCGTACAATGTTGTGGTCAGTGCGCTTATTGTTACGGGTCTTGTAACCAAGAGCAGGTTTGCCCCACGGGGTCTGCGGCTGTCCGCCGATTGGCGCACGGCCCTCACCACCACCATGAGGATGGTCGCGGGGGTTCATCACAGAGCCACGCACGGTTGGGCGAATACCCATATGGCGCTTACGCCCGGCTTTACCAATGCTCTGGTTCTCGTGATCGAGATTGCCCACCTGCCCGATGGTCGCCATGCAGAGGATATGCACCCGGCGCTGCTCACCTGACGGCAGACGGAGCAGGGCATAATCCCCTTCCTTCGCCATCAACTGTGCGCCGGTACCCGCGCCACGTACCATCTGCGCTCCACGGCCCTTCTCAAGTTCGATGCAGTGGATGGTTGTACCAGTCGGGATATTCTTCAACGGCAAAGCATTGCCGACACGAATATCGGCCTCCGGCCCCGCCGAGACTTTATCGCCGACCTTCAGACCAACCGGTGCGATGATGTACCGCTTCTCGCCATCCACGTAGTGCAGCAACGCGATACGCGCTGAGCGATTGGGATCGTACTCAATGGAGGCAACTTTCGCGGGAACACCCAGCTTATTGCGCTTAAAATCAATAATGCGATAGGCACGTTTGGCACCGCCGCCGCGATGGCGCACGGTGATTTTACCCTGGTTATTACGGCCAGCGTGCTTTTTCAATTTGACGGTCAGAGATTTCTCTGGCTTCGTCCTGGTAATCTCCTCGAATGTCGAAACGGACATGCCACGACGCCCAGGAGAAGTTGGTCGGTACTGTCTAATTGGCATTTGTCAACACCTTACCTTACGCCTTCAATGCGTCAATTGCGTAGCCCTCTTTGAGGGTCACAATCGCCTTCTTCCACTCACGAGCCTCTACAGGTCGAGGAGCAGAGCCTTTACGCCGTATCATTTTCGTCTTGCCAGGCATGCGAATGATATTAACCGAGACGACCTTGACTTTAAATAAGGTCTCCACAGCGCGACGCACATCAATTTTATTTGCCTCCAATGCCACTTTGAAGGTGTATTTGTTCTGTTCTTGTAGCTTTACTGTTTTTTCAGTCACTACACCGTGGCGTAGTATCTCTGTGATTTCCACAGTTTGTTCCTCCTCGCCTGGGCCTAGTCTTCTGCCGTCTCGGCTGTCGCATCTGTCGCATCCGTCGCATCCGTCTCATCTGTCGTGTCAGCGGCAGCTTCATCAGTTTCTGAGGCATCTTCGCTCGATGGGGCAACAGTTATTCTGTTGCTGGCTTCAGCCGCGCTCAGGCCCTCACCAAATACCATCTCAAGCCAGCGCACAGTGTTCACCGGCACAATCAGGCAATCATGTTTCAGCAGTTCCACGACATTAATCGAAGCAACATGCTGCACTTTGGCAGTAGGAATGTTGCGCAGCGACAAGATGACGTTTTCATCACGCTCTGGCAGCATCATCAAAACCCGTTTGCTATCTGCTACGGGCAGTTTATCCAGAATTGCCACCATGTCTTTGGTGCGCGGTGTGTCAAGCGACAGATCGCTGATAACGATGAGCTTTTCATTAGCAACCTTATCGGACAGGGCCGAGCGGATTGCCAGACGGCGCATCTTCTTAGGCACATCATGATGATACGGATGCGGCTTCGGGCCAAAGACGACACCACCATGACGGAACTGGGGAGCGCGGGTACTACCCTGACGGGCGCGACCGGTTCCCTTTTGCTTATAGGGCTTCTTATTCCCGCCCGATACCTCAGCACGAGTCTTGGTTGAAGCAGTACCCTGACGGCGATTCACCAGTTGTGCGGTGACAACTTGATGGAGAACGGCCACGTTGGGGATGACTCCAAACACCTGCTCGCTCAGTTCGAGCTGATCTACGGCCTCTCCGGCCTTGTTATAAACTGTAGTCGAGGGCATTTCGGTTACCTCATCACATGCTTCTTCACCATGAGCAACCCGCCATTGGCACCGGGGACAGACCCCTTCACCACGAGCAGATTGCGCTCAGGATCAGCTTGAATCACTTGTAATTTCTTTGCCGTCACGCGCTCATGGCCCATATGTCCCGCCATGCGCGTTCCTTTCAGGACACGTCCTGGCGTGGTACCGGAACCAATGGAACCGGGGGCGCGAGTGCGGTCGGATTGACCGTGTGTCTTAGGGCCACCACTAAAGCCGTGACGCTTGACGCCACCCTGGAAGCCTTTACCTTTGGACGTACCAACGATATCTACTTCCTCACCTTCGGTAAAGAGTCCGGCATCAAATGCTTTGCCAAGCTCCAAACTCTCAGCGGCTACGCCTTCCTGTAATGGTACTTCGCGCAAGACTTTGAACGGTCCCAGCTCAGGCCCTGGGCGGCGCTGGCGATTTTCCTGTACCTTGAGCAACTTTTCAATCTGCTTATCTTTCGTAGCAGTGGCGGCTCCAGCTTCGGCATTTTCGCCTTCCGTTTTTGATTTGGCGCGTTGCTCCTGTTGGTGGGCCTGCAAGCGGCGGCGCTGGGCCTTCAACAATGGCAAACTATGTCCCAGATGTCCCAATTCGGGACGGGTTATATTCTTCGTCGTCGCTGGCTCGAAGCCGATTTGTACAGCTTCGTACCCATCGCGAGCAGCGGTCTTTACCTGTGTGATAATGCAGGGGCCGACTTCTATCACTGTGACCGGGATGGCTGTTCCATTTGGCCCGAACACCTGGGTCATGCCGACCTTCCTGCCCAACAATGCATTCAGCATATGTTTGCTTTCCTCTCCTCTACTGTAGATGCTTCATTCATGACGCCCTTATGGACTGGCACATGGCTGCGCTCGTGCCAGGCGGGTACGCTCAAGCGGACCCCTACAGTCAGGGCGTTATGAATGTCGCCCCGACAGTCCAGGGCGCGATAAATCGGGCCCCTACAGTTTGATTTCGATGTCCACTCCTGCGGGCAGATTCAAACGGGTTAAGGCCTCAACAGTCTTGTTGGTCGGCTCAATGATATCAATCAAGCGTTTATGGGTGCGAATCTCAAACTGCTCGCGAGCATCTTTATCAATGAACGGTGAACGCATCACCGTATATTTGTCTATCTCGGTGGGCAACGGTATCGGACCTGAGACGCGAGCGCCCGTCTGCTGCGCTGTATCTACAATCTGCATTGCGGACTGGTCGAGAATACGATGGTCGTATGCTTTAAGTCGAATGCGTATACGTTGTTTTGTTCCGGTAGCCATGTTATTCTCCTGTGTAGAGGCGTCATGTATGCCGCCCTCGTATCCCGTGTGATAGAAACCCGTCTAAAACGGGGTTGGACGTAATGTATCACGCACGGCAGGTGGGAAATTTTACATTTTCCCACCCCGCACAGGGCATTTTAAGGGCGGCATCCATGCGGCCCCTACAGATTAGCG
>DATGJV010000546.1:0-7327 GCA_035295005.1 Ktedonobacteraceae bacterium
AAGGAACGAGGGCGCGATAAATCCGGCCCATACAGTGGGAGAGCAGGAAGATTTTCAAACGGCCTGTACAATACTCGCCACATATACAGCTCTGGGGGAATCACTCAAAAGGCAGCAGCATGCACGCCTGATTATTCGCACATGGCGCTACGTTCATATGGTACTGGCAAGCCTGGCCTTACTTGTCATCCTCTACCATTGTGTGTTAGAGCTGCTAGCTATTGTATGGCATAATCTGCCTTCTTAACTATTCCCGCTACCACTCAGTTAATCATCAGGATATGAAGACACAATAAGCAATAAGGAGGAAAAATGATGCAATGTCCGCAATGTAATCGTCAATTAGAGGAGGATGCCACCTTCTGTGGTTTTTGTGGCACCCAGATAGCGCCGCTCCATGCCAGAGGTGCCACAATGCGTTCCTCGGATGATGCCACTATCCTTGCGCCATCGTCTAATGGCATCCCGCCTAAAGAGCAATTAGATACCGTGCCAAACACGCCAGGCATGGTGAATCGCGGCTTCTCCGCGTGGCAAGCACCCTCTCCGCACTCATCACTACAAACAGTACAGGCACAACCTGACACGCCAGAGCCGCTTACTCCTCCGATTCCACCTTCCCGGTCTCCTGGCCGCAACCGTTCGCGTATCCTGTTTGCGAGCAGGAGGAACAGGATACTCATTATCCTGCTCGTCCTGATAATCATCGCGGGCGGCACAATCGCGGGAGCGCTGGCTTTGAAAAATGCGATCACGCCAGCCACCAGTGGAAACATCACCTTTTTCGATAGCCAGGGCAGCGCAACAGGCGATACCGATGCTATGGATATTATGATTAGTAATCTCGCGGCACCTCCTTCCGGCTCGCAATATAACGCCTGGCTGATTAGCGACAGGAGCGAACAGATCATTGCTCCTGGCACGCTGGTACAGCAGGGCCAGAATTATACACTGCGCTACAACGGCGACGGCTCGCGGCGGCATCAGGGAACAAATTTGCTGGGTGCGGGTAATAAAATAGAGATAACGCAGGAGCAAGGCGCAGTCGCTGTACCTACGGGGAAAGTTGTTCTCATTGGTACGTTTCCGCCTCTTGCGTTCGTGCATATCCGTCATTTGCTCTATCAATTCCCCACTACGCCCGGCCATATCGGCTTGCTGGTAGGGCTTCTGGAGCAGGCACGTCTTTTAAACGAGCAAGCGCAACTAATGCAACACACTGGCCCCGGCAATAACACCGCCATCCGGTGTATCGCACAAAGCATTATTGATATCGTCGAAGGCGACCATGGTTCTCATTTCCAGTCAGTGGGAGGAAACTGCGGCAATATCGCAACGGGCGATGGCTTTGGTCTGCTGGGTAATAATAACGGCTACCTTTTGACGGCAGCGCAGCATGCTTCACTCGCCGCCAACCAGGCCGACTCAACCGATACCATTCGCGAATTCGCCGGACAGGTTGAGGTTGCTACCACCAACATTACCGGCTGGGCCACTTCCATTGATCTGGACGCGCTCAATATAATCTCCAATCCCAACGACAACACAAGTATCGCCAATATTGTCAAGCTTGCCAACCAGGTCTACAACGGCGTAGACATTAACGGCGACGGCCATGTTGACCCTGTCGCGGGCGAGGCTGGAGCCATTACCGCCTATCTGCAAGGGCAACTCATGGCACAACTACCACTCATTGTCCCCGTGTAAGGAGTTTCTAACGCAAGAGGGCAAAGCCGCACGTGGCTTTGCCCTCTTGCGTTCCACTTTCCTGGGGCTGTGTTAGAATAGCTATCTGAGTACATTGTTCATTCAAACATGTTTGCAGATTTCAGGCTAAAGCGGTCGCCTGGATAAAAGAAGGAGGATAGCTATGTTTCAACCAGAAACAGCATTTTGCGGGTTTTCAGTGAACGACCTGGCAAAAGCCAGAGAATTTTATAGCCAGACGCTGGGGTTAAAAGTGGTCGAAGAGGGTAGCGGGCTACGGCTTCATTTGCCCGGTGGCGGCACAGCCTTTGCATATCCAAAGGACAACCACCAGCCAGCCACGTTCACTCTGCTGGACTTCGTGGTAAATGACATTGATGCCGCGGTAGATGAACTGAAACGTCGAGGCGTCAGCTTTGCACGCTATGAAGGTATGCCACAAGACGAGAAGGGCATCATGCGCGGCATTGCTCACCATATGGGTCCTGATATCGCCTGGTTTGAAGACCCCGCCGGCAATATCCTGGCAGTGTTACAGGTGGAATAAACCAGCCTCCACATCAGGCAGAGTACTAACCTGCTTTTTTTACCCTCTCGACAGTCCTTCACACCTGTGTTACACTTCTAGAAAGAAGAAGTCATGTTGACGCAGACAAATGATGTGTACTGAAGAGGGCCAATAATGATCGAGCTGAACGGCGAAACATACCTGGATGGTAACGAAGCCTGCCACTTGCTGGGCATCAAAGTTTCGACCCTCTATACCTATGTCAGTCGCGGCGTCCTTAGAAGCTATAAACAGGGCATCAAACGGCAACGTCTGTACAAACGTGCCGAGATTGAGGCGCTGTTACAGTTGCGCCCAGGCAACGATCCATCACCCAATTTTGGCACGGGCCGCTCCTCAAACGTTGGAGAGGATGAGCCTGACATTCCTCACGCGGAAGACTGGGTACCGAATGTCTGATATTTACGCCTCAAATATCACAGGTCTGATTTCACTACACCTGTGCAGTTAGGAGCTGAAGCATAACATGCTGAACTTATCAAGCGAGCGGGCGGCTCATGTCAATGAGCGCCTGAACAATGATCTGATTACGTGGTTGACTACGGTGAGGCCCGATGGACGACCTCATACCGTTCCCGTCTGGTTTTTGTGGGACGGCTCGACAATTTTGATATTTCGAGCCATCAAAGCGAAGGTTCACGAGTTGAAGCAGAATCCCAATGTGACGCTGGCCCTCGACCCAAGCAAGAATGGGGATGATATCGTCGTCGTTGAAGGCACGGCGGAACTGGTGGATGACGTAAATATCACGGCAACGCTGCCCGCTTTCGCTAAAAAATATGACGCGCTGCTCAAGGAAATGGGCTGGACAGCCGAGATGATGGCCCCCAACTATCCCCATGTTGTGCGCGTCACCCCAAAGAAAATTCTTGGGTTTTCATGATGGTTCGGTATCCCCATACAGTAACAGGTGGAAATGCATGCATTTCCACCTGTTACTGTATGGGGATACCGAATACTCTTACGGCGCTCGCCAGACGTTGACCGCTCCCCCAGAATCTCCTGATGCAATGAAGTTGCCGTTGGGCGACCATACAGCGTTTATCGTTTGTGCAAGGGTATCGCCATAGGCATAGAGCACCTTCCCATTTGAGGCTTCCCATACCTGTATATAGTTCGACTGAGCAGCAGTAATCTGGGTGCTGTCCGGTGACCACGAACCGACGAAATGCTCCATGTATATGGCATCTTTGCCCGTAAATGGACTCCAGATTTCAGCCGCTACACCCCCGACGTTTAGTTGACTCACATTTATCGCAAGATACTGATTGTCGGGCGACCATGCCACGGCAGTCACCCAATCATTTGCTATACCTGGTATATGCACTTGAAGCTGTTTTGTGGTAAAATTCCACAGCCTGACTTGCGATCCCAGCGCATAGGCAATATATTGATTGTCAGGCGACCAGCTAACGGAACTGGCGACCGGATTTCCATCGGATAGTGCCTTACCTGATGTGCTAATGGTAAGAACGCCGGTACCTGTTACAGGATTGAATACCTGTACCGTGCCATCGCCAATACCCGCGGCAATCCACTTACTATTATGCGACCATGCAAGGCTGTCCACCGTTCCCGGCCCACCACCGGAAGCCGCTCGTACAGCGCCAATATGCGATTGAGATGCCTGCGGCGCGAGAGACCCGATGGGGCAGATAGAGACTATCTGTCCGTCGTGGGCATTTAAGATGTATACATCTGCAGCCTGTGAATCGGTACCACCCACGGCAATATATTTGCCGTCAGGCGACCATGCTACAGCTAAAAGGCCGTTCTGATAGGGATCACTCCATTTGAATATACGATGTCCGGTGGAGGCGTCCCATACATCTAATGTACCGTCCGTACTCGCCGAGGCAATGCGCGAACTATCAGGCGACCAGGCCACACCACTGATAGAGGCCGATTGGTCATGATACGTATAGAGAGCCTGCGTCGAGAAAACTGGCGCAGGAAGCGCAGTGGGAGTTGCCGGTGGAAAATTTGGTACAGTTGTTGGTACCGCCTGTATAGTGACAACATCGGAAACAGCGCTATGCCGAACCAGCGTAAAGGTCAGCCAACCGGTAACATTCACAGTCACAATCAGCAGTACTGCACAGACGGTGAGGATGCCCCAGTGCGAACGCAGAAAACCCTTTTTGCGTCGTTCCAGCTGTCGCAGCGTATCCATGTGAGAAAGCTGACCGTACTTGTCCGCGTGCGCCTCTAATGGGTATGAATCCTCCATGACAATGCTATAGGTCGTTTGCGGCTCGTATGTATTACTCGCCTCCTCTGGCTCTACCGCCGAAATGACAACGTTGTGTCGCTGATGCAATACCAGATGAGCCGCCTCACGCACCATACTATCACTATCCTTCAACGCGAGTACCAGCGATTTTTCAGGCACACGCGCTCCCAGCCCTCCAAGTGCCAGTACAGCCGTCTCACGCACATGCCAGTCGCTGTCCTGCAATGCCGCTACCAGTCGCTCTACCGGTGTCTGCTCCCCCAGCATACCCAGTGCATGCACAGCCGCCGCTCGTACAGAACTATCTTCATCCTCTAATGCCTGTACAAGTGCTGGCAGTGGCGCTCGCGTTCCCCATCTCTCAAGTGTGCGTACCGCGCTTACACGCACACGCCAATCACTATCATTGAGAGCGGCAAGCGGTTCTTGCAAAGGGCTGTCCAACCCCGGTTGGCGCTGCACCGATGGCAGGAAAGAGATAGGAGTATCCATTGCTTGCTGTTTTTCCTGACGTGCTGGTTCCGGTTCGTTCTGATTGGTGTCCATAATTGCTCCTCGTCTCTTTTGTTGTTCGGTGACTGCACATCGCTGCGGCTCGTGCAGTTGGGTGCGCTGAAGCGGACCCCTACGCGCCTGCGGGCGCATGGGTCAGAAGCGCCGCAGGCGCTGTAGGGGTCCGCTTCAGCGCACCCTCCTGGCACGAGCCGCAGCGCTGTGCCAGTCAGCCCATTTATTTGCAATTTGCGGTATTCATTGGTTATAACCAATTCCTACCTGCGTAGACCTTGCTTTGCCAGGGCTTCCCGCAGGAGGCGCACACCGCGATGCAGGTTCGACTTGACTGTTCCCATTGGTTGATTGAGCAAGTCCGCTATCTCGCGGTAGCTCAACTCCTCAAAGTAGTAGAGGCTGATGGCTGTGCGGTACTGCTCTGGCAGTGTTGCCAGTAACGATTCAAGCTCGCGTACTCGCTCGGCGTCCTCAAAGGCCATATCGGGTTGCCCGTGCCAATCGTCCTCGATATCGAGTAAGCTGCTATCCTCTGTCATATTGAGCGGCACCACCTGCAATTTCAACTGGCGAGCCCGGTTATAGTACACATGCAAGGCAATTTTGTAGAGCCAGGGTTGTAACTTTAACAGGCGAACTCGCTCAGCCGGATAATCGCCCAGAGCATAATAGGCACGCAGCAATGCCTCCTGCACGATATCTTCCGCGTCCTGTACACTCCCGGTCTGGCGCAAGGCAAAGGTATAGAGCCGCTGCTGGTAGTCCAGCACCAGTTGCCCGAAATAGCCGTTCAGGTCCATTGCCAGTAAGGACGGCAAATCTATCTTCCCCTGCGTCATAGCTCCCCTTCGCCCGCGTTCTCGTGTTTCTGTATAGTACAACACAAAAATGAAGCAGAATGTTGCACCGTTCGCAGTAATACGCTCTTCCGTAAAGCTATGGAAAAACCTGTCATAGCTTGATATACCGAAAAGTCCTACACAAGATAAGTCTCTTTGACATTGTTTGAATAAATATGTTATATTTTTTTCGGAAGCAACCTTACTAAGAACGCAACCATTCGGTCCTCAACCGAGTTCAGTGCTGGATAGCAATAGAAAGATCTTGAACCCCACGCTTGTGTCTTTGCGTTATGTAGACAGGTGAGGTCTGCCTGCCAAACCGACAACGTACAATCTTTTCATCGTCCCCTTAGTTGTGCAAAGGAAACAATAACGTGTACATCGAAACCGTGAAATTTTCACATATCCTGGAGACTGACACGTTAGACGACATCAACTACTTCTTGTCTCGCACCGCCTTTGTCATTTCCCATAAATCGGAGAGTGCCGAAACTCTCCAGGGGGTATTGTGGTACCTTCCTACAAACAGCCCCATCATCGTTGTTACCAATAGTCCTCTCGAAGAAATGGAGCAACTCAAGCAGCACCTGAAAGAAAACCTTGTCTACCATCGCAACGTCTACGTCATACATCAGAAAGATGAGACAATTGCCCACTTTTTCGCCACAAGCGGCGTTCATCACATTCTCGGTGATGATGGCAAGGTGATTGATGGCAAGGGTGAAGGGATGTACGTCGGTACACTCTTCGCCGCCCTGCTAGGCTATCCCCAATGGATCGTTTTTTATGATGCCGACAACCTCGTCCCTTGCGCACTGCTCGAATATACCCTGGCAATGGGACGACTCTTCACGGCCAACAGCGCGAACGCCTTCTATCCCGAACGCACACCCGTTGACCTGCACAATGTGCGTATCTGCTGGGCCTCTAAACCAGAAATCAAGCACGGCAAGTTGCAGTACACTCCCCTGGGTCGCTGCACCGCTGTCGTCTCACCTCTCTTCAGCACCCTGCTGGAAGGCTGGTTCGGCATAGCAGATTACCCCATCAATTCCTCAAACGCTGGCGAGCAGGGGTTGAGCATGGCGGCGGCAACAACGTTGCGCTTTTCCTCTCGTTATTCCGTTGAAACATTTCAATTTCTCGACCTGCTTGCCAGAGCGGCAGGTACCAGTGGTCTGCCACGGGGAGCAATGTTGCAACAGTATCAATCAAAAAGCCCACATTTCCACACGAAGCGGGATAATGAACATGTCCGCAAGATGATTGCCGAGAGCCTGGGCTGTTTCCTCGTCTTCAAGGATCACCTTCCCTATCAGACCGAGCAACAGTTGTACCGCATTTGCGATGAAATGCGCCTCGACATTACTTACCCCCTCGTTTATCCGGCAATCGAGGATTTACCTCTTGACCAGGCCGCATTGTGCGGCCTATTCCCTGTCGCTCTGCACGAGGAGGAGGCATTAA